>NZ_JAIWJZ010000099.1:0-28743 GCF_020216105.1 Enterobacter sp. K16B | reverse complement strand
GGAACATAAAGTGAACGGAATAACCTCCACAGCCGTATGTTCCCCCCTCACCCCAGCCCTCTCCCTCAAGGGAGAGGGGGTCGACTGTGCAGACATTATTTTGTGGGGATCCCTCAGCCCCGTGGGAGAGGGTTAAGGTGAGGGCCTCAGCGCTTCGCGTTAAGCTCAGCGATATCCTTCGGCGTGGTGCGACAGCATCCGCCAATCAGCTTCGCACCGGCGTCCAGCCACTGGGGCAGATACCCCGCCAGCGTCTCACACGCTTCGCCGTGGTGGTGCCAGGTTTTGGTCACCGCATCATAATGCTCGCCCGAGTTCGGGTAGACCACCAATGGCAGCGCCGTCAGGCTTTGCAGGTGTTTCAACGCCGCCGTGGTGTTTTCCAGAGCGATACAGTTAATGCCCAGCGCGACAATCTGCGGAGCGCTTGCCAGCACGCTGACCACATCACGCAGCGGCGTACCGTCGCTCAGGTGTTCGCTGTCCCGTAAGGTAAACGAGAACCACGCCCGGGCGCGGGGATATTCGGCCAGAAGTGCCGCCAGCGCCCTGATTTCCGCAAAGGACGGCAGCGTTTCACACGCCAGCAGATCGGCACCGGCATCCAGCAGCGCCTCCACGCGCGGGCGGTGGAAAGCAGTGAACGCTTCAGCACTGCGCACATAGTCGCCGCGATATTCTGAGCCATCCGCCAGATAGGCGCCGTACGGCCCCACGGAGCCGGCGACCAGCAGCGTGCCCGCATGCGGATTTTCAGCCAGATACGCTTCACGCGCCTTACGCGCCAGCGCCACGCTTTTGCCGATCAGCGCCCGGGATTGCGCCTCATCGAGGCCGCGTGCCGCAAAGCCCGCAGGCGTCGCCTGATAGCTGGCGGTGATGGCCACCTGAGCGCCAGCCCGGTAGTAGTCGAGGTGGACTTCACGGATGAGCTCCGGGTTTTCCATCAGTACTTTGGCAGACCAGAGGTTGTCTGCAAGATTACATCCCCGCGCTTCCAGCTCCGTCGCCATCGCGCCATCCAGCACCACAAACGGCTGTTTTTCGAGGATGGCGGTAAGCGGATTATTCTGCGACATGTTCAGGCTCCTGCGATGTCATATTTCGGGTCAGGTAGTACGCACCATAACACAGGGCGACAAACGGAATCCCGCAATAAAGGGCAATGCGCTGGCTCGGGTCAAACCACAGGCCGACACAGGCCACCACGCAGAGGATAAAACCGAGCACCGGCACCAGCGGATACCACGGCGCACGGTACTGCAGCGCAGAGAGCGGCTGGCCGGTCTGCAGATGACGACGACGGAAAACGAAGTGCGACGCGCAGATGCTGATCCAGACCGCCACCACGGCAAAGCCCGAAATTGCCGAGAGCGCCACGAACACCGTGTCCGGCGCCACCACGCTTGAGAACAGCGCCAGCACGCCACCGAGCATGGAAACGGAGAGCGCCGTCAGCGGCACGCCGTTTTTGTTCACCCGGGCAAAGCAGCGCGGCAGCGTTTTCTCATTAGAGAGCGACCACAGCATGCGCCCGGAGGCATACAGCCCGGAGTTCGCCGCCGAGAGGATCGCCGTCAAAATCACAAAGTTAAAGATGTCCGCCGCGTAAGGAATCCCCACCTTTTCAAACACCAGCACGAACGGACTCTTTTCCACGCCCGCCTGCTGCATCGGGATCAGCGCCGCCAGCACAAAAACAGTACCGATAAAGAAGATGATCAGCCGGGCAATGGTGGTACGGATCGCCACCGGGATCACCTTGTGCGGGTTTTCCGTTTCACCCGCCGCGATACCGATCAGTTCGGTCCCGGAGAAGGCAAAGTTCACCGCCACCATGGTCATCAGGATCGGCAGACCGCCGTGCGGGAACCAGCCCTCGGTGGTGATGTTGCTCAAGCCTGGCGCCGGTGAACCGTCCTGCATCGGGATAAAGCCAAAGACCGCCGCCCCGCCCAGGATAATAAAGGCGATAATGGTGATGACTTTCACCAGTGAGAACCAGAACTCACCTTCCGCAAAGAAGCGCGTGGAGATGACGTTAAGGCCAAAAATCACCACGCAGAAGACCACGCACCACGCCCAGACGGGCACCTGCGGGAACCAGTACTGCATACAGAACCCGGCGGCGGTAAAGCTCGACCCGAGCGCCACTGTCCAGGTGAGCCAGTAGAGCCACGCCACGGTGTAACCCGTCGCCGGGCCAAGATAACGGGCGGCATAGACGTGGAACGCGCCGGTTTCCGGCATCGCCACGGAGAGCTCGCCCAGACACTGCATCACCAGCCAGACCACCAGCGCGCCTATCAGGTACGCCAGTAGCGTACCGGCCGCCCCGGTCGTCGAAATAATGTATCCGGTATTGAAAAATAACCCTGTCCCAATGACGCCACCCAGCGAGAGCATAATCAGGTGACGTGTTTTCATGGTGCGCTTAAGCTGCCCATTTTCTTGTTGTGTTTGCATATTACCTTCTATACGTATGGACATCTAAACATCCAAAGAAGGTGTGTTATACCGCGATTGTTAATAAAAAGCTAGATGACCAGACGTAAACGGGCACGCCGCGCGCTGAGTCTGGGGTGGGTGGTGAGGATCACATAGAGAATCGGACGCCAGGCCATAGGCACCTCCGCAAGCAGATACTTACAGCATGGTGCCGGACGAGACGTTCTTCGGTCAGTCGAAAGTAGTATCCATGAAGAGCGGCGTCATACCGCAACGCCACCCGGCGCAAGGGTTGGTAATTCTCACAATCAGTTCTATAGTCGACACAGTTTCTTAGTAACCAGGACTGACTGATGCGCTTTAACGGACTGACCAAAGGTTTCTTTATTTTCATCCTCGCCCTTGTGACATGGGCGTTCTTCGACGTGCTGTCGCCCTACTTTTCTGCCATTCTGTGGGCCGCCATTCTGACCGTCATCTTTAACCCGGTAAAAAACAAGCTGCGCGCCGCGCTGGGGGATCGCAACGGGCTGGCCTCGCTGTTGACCATCGGCATTATCTGTCTGATCGTCTTTATCCCGCTGATGGTGATCCTCTCTTCACTCGCCATTGAGCTGAACGTGGTGTACACCAAACTGCAGGAGAACAACACCCAATTCCCGGAGGTGGTGGCCAGCATTTTCAATCATCTGCCTGACTGGGCCAGCGGTTTCCTCGCGGATCACAACCTGACCAACGCCGCGCAGATCCAGAAAAAACTCTCCGATGTCGCCCTGCAGGGCGGGCAATATCTCGCCGGTAGCGCGTTTCTGATTGGCAAAGGCACGTTTGGCTTCGCCATTAGCTTCGGCATCATGCTCTATCTGCTGTTCTTCCTGCTGAAAGACGGCCCGTATCTGGTGCGCCAGATCCTCGACTCCCTTCCGCTGTCTGATTTCGCCAAGCAACACCTGTTCGCCAAGTTCGTCGGCGTTTCCCGCGCCACGGTAAAAGGGACCGCAGCGGTGGCCGTGGTGCAGGGCATACTCGGCGGAATTGCCTTTGCGATAGCAGGTATCGACGGCAGCGTACTCTGGGGCGCGCTGATGGCGTTCCTCTCGCTGGTGCCGGCCATCGGCTCGGCGATTGTCTGGGTACCGGCCGCCATTTTCCTCTTCGCTACGCATCAGATCTGGCAAGGGCTGTTTATTGTCGGCTTCTTCGTGATCGTCGTCGGGCTGGTAGATAACATCCTGCGCCCGCTGCTGGTGGGGAAAGACACCAAAATGCCGGACTACCTGATCCTGATCTCCACCCTCGGCGGTATGGAGCTGTACGGCATTAACGGCTTTGTCATTGGGCCGCTAATTGCTGCGCTGTTTATCGCCTGCTGGAACCTCTTCTCCGGGCGCGACCACGAAGGCAACGCCGAAGAGCTGGACGCGGATTTCATTGAAGAGGGAAAAAACCCTCCAGATTTGTAAGGATGTGACGATAAAGACCTCACCAGGCGGCACTGTGCCGCCTTTTTTTTCGCCTTAAATCAAACGTTTTCTATAATTTGAAGAACGCCGTCCTCTTCATGTTGTAAAAGGATCATCTGGTGCGAATCGCGACGATAACAAACTGGGCCTACGGTGCCACGGTCTGCCTGACCATCGCCTCTGGCATCATCATGCTGATGGCGTCCAATGCCGACACGCTTGAGCGTCAGGCCGTTGAACAACGCCAGCGTTTTGATACGCTTACGGAAGATATCGAAACCGATATCTGGGCGCAGTCTGATTTAGCCCGGCTGTACGTCATCAAAAAAGATCCGCAGGTTCTCAAAGAATATAACCAGGCCGAAAACAGCCTGAAGCGAATCGAACTTCGGCTGGAAAAGCTGCAGGATAATGGCGCTTCGGATGAAGAACTGGCCCTGCTGCATGAAGGAATAAAGATCGTCGATGAACTGCAGGACGAACAGCAAACCGCACTGAACAGCCTTGAACAGGGTGACGACGCTCAGGCCGTTGCCCTGCTTTATGGCGCACCCTATGAGCAGGAGCTTGAGCGCGCCCAGAACCAGATCGATCACTTTCGCCAGATACTCGACAAGCGCGTTATCGCCTCCGTTCAGGAGGCGACAAAAAAATCGAAAGCGCTGCGTACGGCTTCTGAAATGATGGTCGGCCTGACCGCCCTGCTGTTCCTGTTTGTCCTTGGTTTTATCCTGAAACGTCGCGTGCTGCGCCCCGTGGTGCGGTTGAGCGACGTGGTGCACCGCCTGGCGTCACAGGATTACGCGGTTGAAACGCCCAATTTCAACCAGATTGATGAGATAGGTGACATGGCGCAGGCCATCCGCATCTTCCGTGAAAACGGGCTTGCTCGGCAGCGTCTGGAAAGAGAGCGCGATGCCGAATGGGCCATCCGCGAGCTGCTGGCGCGCATGACCCAGCGGCTGCAGGGGTGTGAGAACGTTAACGATGTGATTAACGTGGCGGAGCTGTTTGCCCCCAATATCGCGCCGGGGATCGCGGGCCGGCTCTACGTCCTCGACCGCGATCCGTGGCAGATGCGCTGCGTCGCGCACTGGTTGTCGCCGACCGGTGAAGAAGCCACGTTCCATCCGGATGAGTGCTGGGCCATACGGCGCGGGCAGAGCCACCCGCCGGTAAACGGTGAACCGGATATTGCCTGCTATCACCTGCCGGCGTCAGAAGGGGACAGTTCGCTGTGCGTCCCCCTTATCGCCCAGGGCGAGGCCATTGGTTTACTTTCCTTCCAGAATATCACTGCAGAAAATGCCCCTTACCGCGCCTATCTGGAACTGATGGCTGAAGCACTTGGGCTGGCGCTGGCCAACCAGCGTCTGCGCGACGCGTTGCTGGAAAAAGCGTTGTTTGACCCGCTCACCGGCCTGCGTAATCGTCATCATCTGGAAGATACCCTGCAAACCCAAACGGCACAGGCGATGCGCAGCGGCGAACCGTTAAGCTGCATGATGATCGATATCGACCACTTCAAGAGCATTAATGACCGGTTCGGCCATGAAGCGGGCGATCAGGTGATCAAAAGCGTGGCGTCGATTGTTCAGCGGGCCACACATGACAACGGGCTGGCATTTCGTTACGGAGGCGAAGAGTTTCTGGTGCTGCTTTCCGGCGCCGATGAAGAAGAAGCGCACGCCTGTGCGCAGAAGATTTACACCGGCGTGCATGAGCTGTCGCTTCGCTACGGGCTGACCGAGATTGGGCCGGTGGACGTGTCGATTGGGATTGCCAGCTATCCGCAACATGCCCAGACCGACAATCTGCTGCGCGCCGCGGATGTGGCGTTATACCGGGCGAAAGAGCTGGGCCGGTCGCGGATCGTGAGCTTTGGCATGCTGGAGGCGGGTTAGTGGGTCTTTGCGCCTGCTCCTGCGGATGGCGAGAAATGGCACGCGCGATGTGTTAACTGACCAGACAACAAAATCAACCCTCAACGCCTTCTTGCCGGGTCAGAAGATCAATCATTGCCCGGGTGGCTGCCGACTGACGTCGGTGCGGTGCAAACAGCACGGAAAAAGGTCGCGATCGTCCCCGGAGTTGTGGCAGCACCTCAACTAACTGGCCGCGCTGTATTCTGTCGCGGACGATAAATTCATAGCTCTGGCAGATCCCCATCCCCTGCTCCGCGAGCGACACCACGCCGAGTACATCATCTGATATTTCGATGGTTGATCCCGGCAACCAGTCAATATCGCGCCCTTCGTCCCGAAATACCCAGGGGGCGATACGCCCGGTGCGCGGCATGATAAACGGCAGGCACTGATGA
Source organism: Enterobacter sp. K16B (assembly GCF_020216105.1). Lineage (NCBI taxonomy): Bacteria > Pseudomonadati > Pseudomonadota > Gammaproteobacteria > Enterobacterales > Enterobacteriaceae > Enterobacter > Enterobacter sp. K16B. The sequence goes on along the minus strand of NZ_JAIWJZ010000099.1, from coordinate 22,512 downwards.
TGTTGCAACGCCTCCAGCGTCTGAGGTCTCCCTCTCCGATGCAGGTAGTCCGGGGAGGCGACCAGCAGCAATGCCGCCTCTTCCAGCTTACGCGCCACAAGCCCACTGTCGGGCAGCTGTCCCAGACGGATCGCCAGATCGAACCCCTCCGCGATCAGGTCAACGTTGCGATTGGTAATGTTCAGCTCCACCTGAACGCGTGGGTAGCGTTGATGATACTGCGCCAGCAGCGGGGGCAGGCGGTAGTGGGCATAGGTGGTGGGGACACTCATTCTCACGCGACCGGTCAGATCGCCCTCCTGACCCCGGCCAACGCGTTCGGCGTCATCAAGCAGAGAGAACGCAGTACGCGCCTGCTCAAGATAGACGCGTCCGGCTTCTGTCAGCCCCACCCGGCGGGTCGTGCGCTGTAACAACTGCCGTCCAAGACGCGCCTCCAGGCGAGTGACCGCCCGGCTCAGCACCGAAGGCGTGGTTGAAAGGGCAACCGCTGCGCCCGTAAAGGAGCCGTGTTCAACCACAGCAATGAAGACTTCAACGTCGCCGAGGTAATCGAATTTCCGGCTCATTTTGCTCTCTCAGGAACAAATGTTTTTCAATCTGGCTAATTTATCTCCCGTTGGGCGATGAGTAAAGTGGCCTGCATTCATCACCTGAACGTGCCACTGGAGTCTGCCAATGTTCAACCGCGCCCTTATTCTGCCCGCCATCGCGATGGCGGCATTGTTCTCTTTCCCGCTCTTCGCCAGCGCAGAGAACCACGCCCCCCTTGAGCGCTGGCGTAGCTATGCTGGCGTGACCTGGGATAACCCGCAGGACGGGCAAACGCCGACGACGTTTACCGGCTCGGTGAATGCGCCCATTGCAGGTATCCATTTTGATGCCAGCGACCGGGCCTTTGTCAGTACGCCCCGGCTGGTTTCCGCCGCAGCCCCCGCCACGTTGAGTATTCTGGATACCACGTCGCAGTCCGGCCCTGCCCGCCTGACGGCGTTTCCGTCCCGCGAGGGCAATGCGGTGAACACCGATCCCGCTCACAGCCTGCGCAACGTGCTCGGTTTTTATATTGACCGTAAAAACGGCTGGCTATGGGCGCTGGACATGGGGTTCGTCGCGGGAGAAGCCCAATCGCCTGCGGGGTCGCAGAAGCTGGTGGTGCTGGATCTCAACTCAGGCCGCACCATTAAACGTATCGCTCTGGATGACGTGGCGGACCGCAAAGCCAGTTTCCTGAATGATGTGGTGGTCGATGAGAACCGCCGTGTCGCTTATATTTCCGACAGCGGATCGCGGAGTGCTCCTGAAAACCAGGTGGGGCTGATTATCGTCGATTTCGCTACCGGTACGGCCCGGCGCGTACTCGATCGTCACCCTGCGCTGCAGATTGAGCCTGGCGTTAACGTCGTCTCGCATGGAGCGGAAGTCTGGCCAGGTAAACCCTTACTGATTGGTATCAATGGCATTGCGCTCTCTCCCGATGCGGGCACGCTGTACTGGACGGTGACAACCGGCACGCACGCATATGCGGTACCCACTGCGATACTGAGGCAGCCTGCGTCAACCAATGCGCAAATCGCCGAACAGATCCGCGATTTGGGTAGCGTGGGAGGCAATACCGACGGGATAGTGACGGATGAAAAAGGCAACCTCTACATCACCGATGTTACACGCAATGGTATCGTCAGATACGATCCTGAGACCCATTCCATGTCGCTGGTTGCGGCAAATGAAGGGGTGCGCTGGCCAGACACGCCGGCAATCCGTCCGAACGGGGAGCTGATCTTTACCTCAAGTCGCCTCAATGACCATTTTGCGGGAGCCGTTAAACCGGGAGAGGAGCGCTATGATTTGTGGCGCTTGCGTCTCAGTGCTTCAAAGGATTAGTCGCGCGTCACTTCAGTAATCAACATCGACAAACCATTCAGGTAATCCCTTTTTTTAGCCAACTCACGGTATTTGGTTGGGGAAAGTCCATATTGATTTGAGAACGCTCTGCTGAAGGTTGACGGCTCTTCATAGCCTAACATTGTAAATATATCTGAAACAGAAAGCTGCGTATGTCTGAGCATATGCGCGGCTTTTTCAAGTTTCCGGCTTCGGATATAAAGACCTATACTTATGCCACACTCCTGGCGAAAGTTTCGTTGAATATAAGCCAATGAATAACCGGATTTTCGTGCCACATCCAGAACGGTAATGGGTCTGTACAAATTCGAGTCAATCCAGTGAGTCAGGGACTTAATTACAGTTTCACGATCTTTTAAGAGAGTAAACTTTATACACATAAGTATCCACGAAATTTATTTACAAGAAGGCCGCTGGCAAAGTCATCCCATGACAATTGAAAATAAATATTTCCTGAAAGAAAAATCACCCTAAGAATAGGGTGAAGGAACGCTTACTGTATTTTAGAAGGATGTACTTGCAACACCCTCATTTTTCTCTGGACCATACAGTTTCATAAACGCATTAACGGAGGCCTGCGCTTTCCTGACGATTTCACTTTCGTCAGGCTGATCTTTTCTTGCTTTTAAAAGCAAGGGTTCCAGTATGTCAGCCTGGAGAAGAGAACGAAAATACTCAGCCGCCAGCACAGGATCATCTTTTCTTAAGATGTTTTGATTCATTAAATCGGTAAACAACGCTGAAACATTTGAACGCAGTTTTTGCATTCGCGCATAATATAACTCTCCGATACCCGATCTTCCGGCCTCGGAAATCATTAATCTTTGCAAATCCACAATATCCGGAGAGCAAATATAACGTAAAAAGGCAACAGCAAATTGCTCGATGACAAGCTGTGGTGATTTTCTGAAAAGGCGCACCTGCCCTGCAGTTTCAATAGTCATGCTCTTTATATACTGTTCAGTTTCTGAAGACATGCACTCTACAAATAGCTCTTCTTTCGAAGAAAAGTGACTGTAAATTGTCGATTTTGAGCCACCCACAATCGCGTTAATCTCTGAGATAGACGTGGCATCAAATCCTTTTTGTCGAAACAGTCCGGATGCAACCTCCAGAATCTGTTGCCGTTTAAGCGCTCTTTTATCCATATGTTTCCTCGTTAGTTTAGGTGTCTGCCCGGGGCCAACACTTTTTGTTCTCTGATTTCGGAATCACGTCAGATAGTAGGGTTCGTAATCGTACTGACGAGTACATTTTCATTTGACGGCGCTCAGAAGTCAAGATATAAAGTGTACCGTACTGTACGGTACTGTATTTGGACTACTCAATGAACAGCATGACGAGCGTACTGATGAAAGGTTTTCAGGAGACACTCCCGGGGTGTCGTATTTCCGGTTTAACCCGGTCCAGCATAGTGATGGGCTGTGTTGTCATTTCCGCCATCAGTATGAGCGGATGCGCCATAATCCCCGATCTTGGCACCCCACCGCCTATGAAGACGGTCACACAACTTAAAAGCGATCAAAGTTTCCCCCGTCAGAACGGCCAGTGGCCGAAAGATGACTGGTGGAAGAAATACGGTGACGAGCAGCTCAACGGGCTGATTGATGACGCGCTTAAAAATTCCCCCACGCTTAACATCGCCGAAACGCGCGTAAAACAAGCACAAGCAATGACGCAAAGTGCGAGCGGATCGCTTTTCCCTGAAGTCACCGCCAACGCCAGCTTTATGCGGGACAAAATGAGTTACAACTATGTGACGCCTGAAAGCGCAACGCCTCAAAACTGGAACAGCTACGGGCGTACCACGCTTGACATGAGCTGGGAAATTGATTTTTGGGGTAAAAACCGCGCCGCGCTCGCGGCTGCAACGTCAGGCGAAATGGCGGCCGTTGCAGAAGCTGCACAAACAAGACTGGTGCTCTCTTCGTCTATTGTTAACGTTTACGCAGAGCTGGCGCATTTATACACCGTTCGCGAAACGCTTAACGATACTCTCGCTATACGAACCAGTACGCTTGCGTTGTTCCAGCAACGACATGACGCGGGACTTGAAGATTTATCCAGCCTTCAACAGGTCGAGACGCGTCAACTCAACGCAAAAGCAAATCTGGTGGCAATAGATGAAGCCATTGCGATCAAAAAACATGAGCTCGCTGCACTGATCGGCGATGGGCCTGACAGATCGCTGGCAATCACCGCGCCTAAGGCAACGCTTTTAGCGCATGAGGAACTTCCTCCGAATATTGCGTTGGATCTAATTGGTCGCCGTCCGGATATTGTCGCGGCACGTTTACGCGCCGAGGCGGCAGCAGAGCAAATCAAACAGAAAAAAGCCGGTTTTTACCCCAGCGTGAATCTGGTTGCCTTTGCCGGTTTCCAGTCTTTAGGCATTAACAACTTAACCCAAAGTGGCTCAGCAATAGGTAGTTTTGGTCCGGCCATATCGTTGCCTATATTTAACACGCAAAAGCTTCAGGGTGATTTGAAATATGCCAGCGGTGAATATGACATTGCGGTTCAGGTTTATAACGACACCTTAACGAATGCACTTCGGGAAGTGAGCGATGCGCTGACCAGCAGAGCATCTCTTAAAGACGAGATACTTTATTCCCGAAGTGCCGTCACGTCAGCAGAAAAAGCGTATTCACTCACCAGACAACGATATGAAGGAAAGGTCGCTGATTATCTCGATGTCTTGTCTTCAGAAGATGAGCTGGTCGCGGCCCGCAGAAAATTAGCCGATGTAAATTCTCGCGCCTTCACTGTCGATGTCGCATTAGCGCGCGCATTAGGCGGCGGATATACCTCGAATAAATAGTCATTTTCAAACATCAACTTCATTACCAAATAGTGGAAACAAAGGAAATAAAATGAGTCACTCTGCAGCTATTGACAGTCAAAACATTGAAACGTCAGATATTAAAAAGAAAAAAAGAAAACGTCTGTTCTCTTATCTTGCATTAAGTATTGCGCTTGCTGGTACTGGCTCATTTATTTATTGGGAGTTAGTGGGTTCTCGATATGTTGAGACCGATAATGCCTATACCGATGTCGAATCTGCACAACTCTCTTCCGCAATTACCGGTACGGTGAGCGCCATCCTGGTGACCGATTCGCAGGTGGTAAAAAAAGGCGATGTTCTGGTCCAACTGGATCCGACTGATGCAGAGTTAGCCCTGAGTCAGGCTGAAGCAAACCTGAACCTGTCTATCCGGCGGGTAAATGGATATAAGGCCAATGATACAAAGCTTGGCGCAGAAGTTTTGGCGAATGAAAAAGAACAAAAACGCCTGTTGGCCCAGGTTGATGCCGCAAACGCTGACTTACAGCGCGCAACTGTCGACCTTAAGCGACGCGAAGCATTAATGCAGACAGGTGCGATTTCAGGTGACGAACTTACGCGTATTCAAAACGTTTATGCTTCTGCACTGGCAAACCTGAATGCCGCGAAAGCGGCTGTGGCGCAAGCTGACGCAGCGAGACAAGCGGCAGTGGGGGCAAGACAGGCCAATGCCGTAATGATTGAGGATGCGAATACCGAGACCAACCCGGAAGTTGCACTTGCAAGGGCGAAGCGCGATCAAGCCAGACTGGATCTGGAAAGAACCGTGATCCGTTCGCCAGTCGATGGCGTGGTTGCTCGTCGCCAGGTTGAGCTTGGGCAACGTGTACAACCTTCCACACCGTTACTGTCCGTGGTGCCGGTACAACAAATTCACGTCAATGCAAACTTCAAGGAAGTTCAGCTCCAGCATGTGAAAGAAGGTCAGAAAGTGGAACTAGTAAGCGATCTGTATGGCGATAAGGTCCCTTTCCATGGAACCGTAGAAGGCTTTGATGGTGGAACTGGCGCAGCGTTTTCAGTTATTCCAGCGCAAAACGCGACGGGTAACTGGATCAAGGTTGTTCAGCGTTTACCCGTACGCATCAAACTCAATGCCGATGAGCTTGCAGCCCATCCGTTGCGGGTAGGGCTGTCCATGAAAGCGACTGTTGACTTAAAAAGTGAATAACGGAAACCAGGCCATGTCTACATTCGTTATCGATAAAGAGCCTCCTTCGCTAAAAGGCGGAATGTTGTGGATTGGTGCTCTGGTCCTGGCTATGGCGAACTTTTTAGCCGTGCTCAACATGACCATTGCAAACGTGACTCAACCCAACATGGCTGGCGCCTTAGGTGCGGGAACCAGCCAGGGTACCTGGATCATCACGGCCTATGCCGTTGCTGAAGCCATAACGGTGCCGCTCTCAGGATGGTTAACAACCCGGTTCGGCGGCGTGCGCGTTTTCTCCGTTTCGGTGTTGATGTTTGGTATTTTCTCGTTGCTTTGTGGCCTGTCCACCTCGCTGGGAATGCTACTGCTAATGCGTGTTTTTCAGGGAATGGCAGGCGGCCCCCTGATGGCTTTATCACAAACATTACTGCTGCGGATCTTCCCTAAAGAAAAATCTATGCAGGCGACGGGTCTCTGGGCGATGACAACATTGCTGGCCCCCGTCATCGGCCCGGTTCTGGGAGGATGGATTTGCGATCATTACAGCTGGTCGTGGGTGTTTATCATCAACGTTCCAATGGCCATCGCTTTTGCGTTAGTCGCGTGGTCAATATTAAAGATATTCGAAGATACGCTGGTTAATAACTCCATTGATATTGTTGGGTTTATTTTATTGGTTATCTGGGTTGGCGCACTGCAGATTATGCTTGATGAAGGGAAAGATCTTGACTGGTTTGCCTCAGACGAAATATGGGTTCTGGCGATTGTCGCCTGTATCGGATTTCTGAGTTTCTGTATCTGGGAGCTCACGGCTGAACATCCGATTGTCGATATCAGAGTTTTTCGCCATCGTGGTTTTTCTGCCAGTATGTTTGTCCTCGCTCTCGCGTTTGGCTGTTTTTTTGGTCTGAACGTACTTACGCCGCTGTGGTTACAATATAACTTAGGATATACAACAACATGGGCTGGGATTGTGGTGGCCTGGGGTGGACTTCTGCAGGTGGTTTTTTCTCCGGTTGCCGCTAACCTTTCCAACAAAATCGATCCGCGCATTCTTATCTTCTTTGGCTGCGCCTGGCTCGGTCTCGACACCTTCTGGCGATCCTACGCGACAACCGATATGGACTACTGGTCCATCTGTGTCCCCCTGTTATTCATGGGCGTTGGTATGCCATTGTACTATGTCCCGATTACGGGCCTTGCAATGGGTTCGGTAGATGAAACGGAAATGCCATCAGCGGCGGGGTTAATGAACTTTGTTCGAACGTTATCAGGAGCGTTTGCCACATCGCTCGTGACGACGTCATGGCAAGACCAGCGCTATATTGCGCATGACAAGCTGGCATCCGTTGTTGATCCGACTGGCGATCTTTCACAGTACATCAACTCGGCGCCCCAGCAAGGCGGACAGTTTGTTCGGGAGCTTTTCGACAAAATGGTTAACAGCCAGAGCATGATGCTTTCCACCAATAATCTAATGATGTCAATTGGTGTCATATTTTTTATTGCTGCATTTGCGATTGCTTTAGCACCGAAACCTTCTCGCGTCGTTGATGCCGCTTCTGTAGGGCATTAATATCTACTCAGCACAAGGACGTGAGTATCAAGTAAAAGAGAAACTTTGATGAGCCACACATCACAAACACCTTGCAATCGGGATCTTCTGTATAAGAAAATATTTCTTTCAATATCTGAGATGAAATTTCTGGAAAGAGAGATAAACAAGTTTACCTGGTTAGAGCGTGCTTTCTTGAGAAAAACAGAATTTCATAAAATACAACATCTCAGAAGCAGGTGTGACAGCAATTTTTTTAGATTTATTAACAGCGACCAGGCAAACCAAAATACGCTAATTCATATCCTTGAACAATTACCTGAAAATCATCCTGACAGAACATGGTTGACGGGGTTCCTGCTTTAAACGCATCAGGTGAGTGAACATAATTTTGATATGTCAGGAAAAATATCAGACCGAGGGAGAGAAAAAAATGGATGCTTCCCAGTGGAAGAAGCATCCCAAATCAGGCAATTATTCAGACACAGATTGAAACCGTAAACTGACGATCTCATCGATAATATCTCACACCCTCTCCGCTTTGTTATTTACATTTTCTGCCATCGCATAAGAAAACGCAGTCTGGATGCGTTCACGTGAGACGTGACTGAAGACGCCATTTACTTCACACTTCACCGAAGTAAACTACGTCTGCACCACATAGACTGGGCCTTTGTTAATCAGAGGATGAGAAAATGAAAACCCAGCAAATCGATTTTGCCTCTTTATATTTTGGTACCCCTGTCGCCATTATCTCCAGCCAAAATCCTGACGGTTCAACCAACCTGAGCCCGATCTCGTCGTGGTGGATCCTTGATCAGAATATCGTATTCGGCCTTGGTACCGACGGAAAGTGTTATGAAAATATAAAGGATAATACGGGTATTGTTCTCAATATTCCGGACAGCCGCTTATGGCCGAATATTGAAGCACTCGCCAATAAAACAGGAAAAGCCTCACTAACAGAATGGAAGAAAAAGATGGGGTATGTTTTTGAACAGGATAAGTTTAGCTGCGGGAATTTTAACAAAGTAAAGGCGGAGACGGTTAACACATTGAGAATTAAGGAGTGTCCGATACAAATAGAAGCTACGGTTTGCGGGATATCGCCGCTTGCTGGTTCCCGGGAAAGCCTGGTATCCGTTGATGCCACGATAACCTGCGTTCACATTTCCGAGACGTTATTAATTCACACCGGGAAAGGGTTAAAATTTAATGTGGAGAAATGGCAGCCCTTATATTACCTGTTTCGTCACTATTTCTCTCTGGGCGCCCGGCTTGGTCATAACTTCCGATGTGATGAGTAACCCCACCATTCTGGCACCGGAAAGTTTTAAACTTTTCGTGATATTCTGTCTTTATGCCCCTGGCCTCATATAATCGAGTCATATTCGCCACTGTAATATCGCCTGCCACGCACAACATATTGTGCATGGTAGGTGATGATAATTTTTATGGAAAACGTCTATGTCGAAACTGGATTTGAGGTCCAAAAAAACCTGGGGCGCTCTGGCATCGATCGCCGTTGTCGCCGGTACGCTGGCATCGGCTTTTGCATGGACAGCGGGCTGGCTTGGGTCACGCACGGTCAGCCAGGCACTGGTGGGTGAAACACCGAAACCCTTTCCGCCGGGCTTTCGTCGTGCGCATGGCAAAGGCATCTGCTTTGCCGGCACCTTTGTGCCAAACGGCTCAGCGGTTTCTCTGTCCACCTCCCGGCTCTTTTCTCAGCCGGAAATCCCCGTAGTGGGCCGATTCTCTATTGGTACTGGCGATCCCCATGCCCCGGATAGCACAACCAAAACCCTGAGCATGGCGCTGTTGCTGAAAACGGATGACAAGCAACAATGGCGGATGGCGATGAATAACGAACCTTACTTCGCCACCCGCAACCCGGAAGGATTTCTGGCCTTGCGCCAGGCCACGGCAGTTGATGCGGCCACCGGCAAGCCGGACCCGCAGCGTCTCGCGGACTTTTTGAAAGCCTACCCGGAGGCTGAGAAATACCTTAAATGGGCGGCGCAGAAACCCGCCCCCGGCAGCTTCGCCGGGGCGACGTTTTACAGCATCAACGCTTTCTACCTTGTGAACGCGCAAGGGGAGCGACAACCTGTGCGCTGGATGATGCGTCCGCACGATCCGTTCTTCTCCCTGAGCGATGAACAGCGAAAGAAAGCGGATGATAATTTCCTGTTCGAAAACCTGCGCCAGCGCCTGGCACAGAAACCACTCTACTGGGATTACGTTTTGCAGCTCGCGCAGCCGGGCGATCCGGTGGATGACCCTTCCCGGCCCTGGCCGGATAATCGCAAGCAGATGGTGGCCGGTACGCTGGAAGTGACGCGTGTCGAGGCGCAATCCGTGGGTGCGTGCCGCGACGTTAACTTTGATCCCTCTATCGTTCCGGCGGGCGTTGCGGTGACGGATGATCCCGTCTTAAACGCGCGATCGGCCGCTTACTCGCACTCGTTCAGTCGCCGTGAGCGGGAAATCGGCTACGGCAAAGCCACCGAAGCCGTGCAAAAGCAGGAGGTAAAATGAGCACGAATAAACGTCTGCGCGAGCACGCCCCACAGCATTTCAATACCCTGGCGCGAAGCCTGCACTGGCTGATGGCGGTTATGATCCTGGCGATGCTTTTCATTGGTGCCGCCATGATGACGTCGTTACATCATCGGATTTGGTTGATCGACCTGCACCGGCCACTGGGTATCGCCATTTTACTGCTTGCGCTGGTTCGTCTGGTCAACCGACTCCTGAGCCGCACGCCTCCTCTGCCTGCGGATTTGCCCGTCTGGCAGGTGCTTGCAGCGAAGGCATCTCACTGGGTGCTGTACGCGTTGATGCTGGCAATGCCGCTGCTGGGCTGGGCACAGCTTTCGGCGGCGGGCGTGCCGATCGTGATGTTTGACGGTTTCAACCTGCCTCCGATTGTACCAGCCAGTCCGGCACTGTATGCGTGGTGCCACGACGCCCATAGTCTTCTGGCAAAATTACTTTTTGCGGTGGTGCTGGTCCATCTCTCTGCCGCACTAGTGCATGCGTGGATCTACCGGGACACCGTTTTTGCCAGCATGGCGAAAGGAAACAAGTCGGCATCAGCCGTCCGGGAGGAGCTGAAGTAAGGAAAGCGGTTCTGGACAAGCACACCCGGAATGCTCGTGTCCTCCCTAATCGTCATCCTGAAACGGCAGATTCAACCGGGGCGCGTATTTTGTCTTCAAATTCGCGCCCCAAAAAAGCCACGGATACCCCACCGCTCTTGTGGTGGAAGATAATATCAATCAAATAAAGTGATCATTTTTTAAACATAAGAGCATTTCCGCCCGCAATTTATGCTTTTATCAAAACGTTAAGCGGCGCTCGCATAACAAACACCCTGCCAACAGAAACACCTAACTCGTTGATAAAGATGAGTTTACATCAATAAAAACGATAAAAACCCTTGCTCACCAACAAAATATATCAACTCGTGTGATATCTAAATTATAATTCTTATACTTCTGTTAAAAAGGTGGAGGCCGAAATGCGATTAACCATACTGCTGTTATGCTGTCTGGTACAGAGTGTAACCTGGGCTGGCGAACTGCCAAAACCTGTTGGTAAACCCATTTTAACGATTTACGGTAATATAGAAAATACCAATGAAAATGGAAAAGCAGTGTTTGATCTCGCCAGCCTTGAAAAACTGGGCATGGTAAGCTTTGAGACGACCTCCCCCTGGTATAATGGTCGAACTAAGTTTGAGGGGGTTCCGATGCGTAAACTCATGGATTATGTGGGTGCAAAGGGTACTAACATTAATGTTATTGCGCTCAATGATTACTCAACCGTCATCCCTCTCAGCGACTTTAAAAAATACAATGCCATACTTGCTTTGAAGGTGAATGGCGAATATATGCGCATCCGCGATAAAGGTCCATCATTCATTGTATACCCCTATGACAGTCTTCCTGAGTTGAATAATCAGATTTATTACTCGCGTTCAGCATGGCAGGTTAGCAAAATGAAGATTGAATAGCAGTTCAGGAGAACATAATGAACAGGATACTGGTTGGTATCATTTTTTCTCTTTTTATCACGACAGGATATATTGCATTCCTTGTTTACGATCGCCAGCAGGAATTGCAAAAACTGACTCAATACACCGAGTCCTGGTCCGTGGCTCAACTGGTATCCGAGTATTACCGCTTTGAATCATGGCTTGGTCTGTACGCAACCGATACCGATGACGTTACGATAGACCAGGTTCGCATGCGTCTTGAAATTATGCTCAGTCAGGGCGATTTAATGAAGGGGGGTGATTTAGGTCGCTACATTGACAGCGATAAAACGCATCAGGAGCTCGCTTTACGCTTAGAAAACATACTGAATTATCTGGATAGCCATCTTGAAAACATGAGCCATGCCGAGTTACAGGCCTACCTGAAAAATATGCATGAGCTCGATGCACCGCTCAGCCAGCTTTCTGCCACGGCATTAACAAAAGATATTAACACGGTTAATGAATCCAACACAAAAATACAGATCCTTTACTATATTTATTCCGCGCTTTCATTGCTGCTGGTGATCCTAAGCTTTATTCTTGGCTTTTTAATGATCTACCAGAATAAAAATATTCTCAAAGCGCACATGCAGGTTAAAAGCCTGGCTGACGAACTCCAGATATCAAAAGAAACACTGCAAATTCAGAATGCGAAGCTGGAATATGATGTTTATCATGATTCCCTCACTGGCATGAAAAACCGTCTGTTCTTCTGGGACGATCTCAACAAAATTAATCTTCAGGCGGATAAAAACCATACGCCTGTCACGGTGATGTTATTTGATTTAGACCGGTTCAAAGAGGTCAACGACACCTATGGCCATGATACCGGCGATTTACTGTTGAACCAGGTATCCCGACGTCTCACCTCAATGAGCAGCGCTTCTGATACGTTTTACCGGTTGGGCGGCGACGAATTTGCCCTTCTGTCCAGTGGCTTGACCGAAAACGCGGCAATTTCGCGCGCCAAAGAAATCAGCGATCAGATCAGCCAGCCCTATACGATTAATAACCAGCTGATAAAAATTGCGACCTGCGTGGGTATCGTTTTATCGGATAATGAACGACGCTCTGACTTTCTGTATAAATTTGCCGACCTGGCCCTCTACGAAGCGAAAAAAGCCGGTTCCCAGCAGATAAAAGTGTTCCGTCAGTGGATGATGCAAAAATTGCAGGAGAGCAGAACCCTTGAACATGACATGGCACTGGCGCTCGATCACAATGAATTTGTGGTTTATTACCAACCGATTGTCGATTCATTCAGCAATGACATTTACGGCTACGAGGCGCTTATTCGCTGGATGCACCCGGTAAAAGGAATGCTGTCGCCTGATTACTTTATCTCTGTCGCTGAAAAAACCGGGATGATCAACGCGATCGGCAAAATTGTGCTTGAGCTTGCCTGCCGGGAAGCGGTCTCCTGGGCGGTTCCGGCAAGGATCTCGGTGAACGTCTCACCTATCCAGTTGGGTAATAAATCGTTTACGACGATGGTGCAAACCATCCTGAAAGAGACAGGGTTACCGGCTAACCGGCTTGAGCTGGAGGTGACAGAGTCTTCGCTCTTCAGTGACAGCACGATGCCGATTACGATTCTGAAAAAGCTGCGTTCGTTGGGTGTGAAAATTTCCATCGATGATTTCGGAACGGGATATTCGTCGCTCTCCAGATTGAGTGAGCTTAATTTTGATAAAATCAAAATAGACAAATCCTTTGTGAATCCGATATCCACGCAAGATGATGCGCTTAATATCGTTAAACTGATTACCGGTATGGCGAAGAGCCTGAATATGAGCGTGATTGCAGAAGGTGTAGAAACCGAAGCGCAGCTTGAACGTCTGCAGGCACTCGGCTGCGATCTGGTGCAGGGATACCTGTTTGGAAAACCACAGCCGGAGATTGACAGCAAGATTAGATGCGGTTGAAATGGTTCGCGGTTGCTTCTGGCCCAACACCATTTAGATGACAGCGAATCAAAGGTTAAAAAATGAAAAAGACCGTCCCGGAATATACACCTGTAGATTTATCTCGTTGGGCAAGGAAGGAGCATTTTGAAGTTTTTCAGTCGTTTGCTGAATGTACCATCAACCAAACGGTTCTGATCGACATTACCGTACTGCGAAAACATATTAAAACGGTTGGCTGGAAGTTTTACCCCACTATTATTTTCCTCCTCTCTAAAATCATGAACCGGCATCCTGAGTTCCGTATGGCCATGAAGGACAATGAGCTTGTCGTATGGAATGAAATTCATCCCAGCTATACCATTTTCCATCCCGAAACGGAGACCTTTTCGTCATTGTGGAGCCACTACGATGGCAATATGCAACACTTCCAGAACACATATGCAGAAGATACGGCGTGCTATGGCAATAACCTTTCATACTGGCCTAAGGAAGAGTCCCGGGAAAATGTCTTTTTCGTATCGTCTATTCCGTGGGTAACCTTTACCAACTTTAATATGAACATTGCGCATATGAAGAACTTCTTTTCTCCTATGTTCACGTTTGGAAAATACTACGAACAGGATGGGAAAGTGTTGTTGCCTATGGCGGTACAGGTACATCACTCTGTGTGCGATGGCTTCCATGTGGCAAGGATGTTTAATGAGTTGCAGGAGATGTGTGATGGGTTGCCGGAGCTGTCGGAGGAACATAACGCATGATGCGTAAGAAGTCGTGATGGTTTCTTTTGGTCGGATTGAGCATTAAGTCTGCCAGACATCTATGCTAAGCAAGAGCAAGCCTGCGCACTGTCATCAGAAAATCGAAAGGGGTCGAGTTCCACAGCTCAGGTGAAAAATCAAATCCATATCGCATTTTGAACTCATCATCCAGCCTGCCTTTATTACACTCAATAAAAGTATCAACTTCTTTGGCTAACGCTTTTAATATCCATTCAGAGGCTGTTTTTTTATACAGATTAATAGTGCCCTCAATGGTATCCTCCCCCTCATTGATGAGGTCATGATCCTGATTGAAATAACCCTGAATCAGCTGATCAAGATGATAAAAGCTTTGCATAATCCTTCTACTCTATAGGTCGGAACTGCACATATTTGTCAGCGCGTGTGAGAAGCCAACCGGCCTTTAATCATTTTATGCGCTTTCCATGAAAGGCCAAGTGGTATCAGATACCAGACCGCAATAACACCAAAAACTGCAACAGGTAAGTAATATAACAGCAGTGAGTGCGTATAAAAGACAGGAAGCAAAATCAGCGGTACCAGGATAAGCATCAGACAAATCATCCCACCATAAAAACGCTTACTTAGATCATCCACTAATGTTGAAAGCGTTTCGTCAGCATTTTCATCCCTGCTCAATACCTCTTTCAGACGAGATAATTGCTTACTTGTAAAACCATTATCCAGCAGGTCTTTTTCTGTCAGTTCAGTGGTCACATGCTCGCCTGTCTTCATGATTGGTATGTTCATGAAAGGATAACCTTAAGATGGGATTTTTTAAACACTTGACTCAATGACGAATTGCCAGAGATAGCAGACAGGGTTGAAGATCAACCAGTACGATCGGCGGAGTTCAAGGTTTTCTCTGGGGTTAGCAATTTCTACAAGTCGCACGTTAGACTCCATTGCAGGCATCGCCCAAAACTTAACATTGAATGTCCGAAGCTATGCCCCAGCAGTGACTTGGTCCTGGTTGAGTCCAGTTATAGGATATAAAGTACCGTCTATAAACAGCGATAATAGAAACAGAACAACACAGTGCAGTGCAACAAATTGATTAATAATTATTTTATTCTATCCGATATTTTCACAGCCCCCTTTAATACCCCCAAAGGTTTGTTTGACGAACATAAGTGTTGATTCGAGCCGCGAGTTCTATCAATGTTTTGACACCTTAAATAAATGGGTATGCTGTTCAGTTTTTTTAGTTGCGCTCAAAAATATCAGGTTTCGGCCCTGATAGATGGAATCATTCTGTGTAACAGTCAACAAAATTGGTCGTTTCATTTGAACTTTCCTGCACAGCTCTACTGATTCGTTTGGTGGTAATTCACTGTTATGTTCATGTAGCCTGAGCGCCCTTAATTTTTCTAAAATGTAGTCCGTAACTGCGTAATGAGCCCCGCAACACATTAAGTAACCTATCGCCATCAATCACTCATTAGTATGGTTCCTAATGAAGACATTATTAACTTCGGTGTGTATTAATCAACGGGAAGCAGGTCAGCCGAGCCAGTGCTAAATGCGTTAAATCTGTCATTCAAGGTGTAAAACACAATCATCGATTGGCCCTCTCAAACCGAAAAAATAAATTTTCTTCGCAAAAACAACAGAAAACCATCGATTTCTGGGCCTGTGGGAGCCCCACAGCGGGGCGCTGTGCTATCGGTATGTCATACGATTGTGTGGAGATGACGTGTTGTAGCGCTTCTGGTGGAGCATACGGGGCTATCGGGTAGGCTGTTTGCATTGTTATGGGAAATGGTGCAGAAGGATGACGACTAGGCCGGGAGAATAGCGCTTGCTAGTGGCTGATCTTTAGCCCGCTTTGGTAATGTTGCTGGAGTAGTTCTGTGTCTGCTGGCAAATGCGCAATTGTGCTTTCAGCAGGTTTGACACGCTGGCAGGCTCAAAGGTCTGAAATCTGAAATTGTGCGATGAACTTGCAAACTCAAACAAAATCCTTGAACAAGAGAACTCACCCAAAATCCTCCCGACTGTCTCCCTTCTGTTGATGAAATAACTACTGGTTGCCCTGCTTTGCGTCAACGTTCCGAAAAGCAATACCTGCCCAAAAAAGTCAAGTACTTATAAGAACCATTATGTTGAATAGAACAAAAAACGAACAGTAAAATGCCTTGTTGTAGCATTTTTTCCCTGTGGTGATGCTAATAGTGTGACGTGGTGAAGAACGTTGCTGGGAGTGACGGCCCTGCGATATTTCAGCAAGAAGATAAGAAATTTTCGATGGGTGGTATGTCACGTCAGGCACATGGCCCAGTGAGCCAAGGATATTTTAAGCAGGAAGATGTAAACTGACTCAAGAAAGAGCCCTGACATCTACGGGACGGGAATAGGATGAGTTGCCGGGAATTTTACCCGGCAGACAGTTAAACTTGCTAATTAAATGTACAGTCGCTACCCGATGGCGCACCAATAAATAGTCGCATCTTTCCGCACGTAACAACGATCTTCTGCCCCTTCTTCAATTTTGATGCTTGCGTCTTTTCTGATCCTTCCATGCTCAAACTCACTGGCATGAAGCGATTACCGCTTTCAAGTTTAAGAACGACATCATCCGTGAAATTTTTAGTTATATCCTGAACAGTTCCGGTGATTTCTACGTTACGACCACCGATTTTGTCATCGGCTGCAACTTCATTGGCGCTGTAAAATTCAGCCAGAGCTTTTGCCGTTGTACGATAAAGACCATCATCCAAAGCTGGCACCTTTGGTTTACCATCGGCAACTTGCGACTGTTCCGGGTTGACCATACTTGTAACGACCATTTTTATAAAATCTTTTTGCATCATGGTGTAGGCCGCTGCTCCACCACAACTATTAATCGCAATTTTTTCTTTGGTAATAAGTTTGCCTTTTTCTTTCAGTCCATTGCCAAAACCGGCTCCCAAAACGATGGCATCATGTACATTATCGTAACTCGGAGTATCTTTCTTCATACCCTGCGTTGCCTGTTTTATCAGTTCAATCTCAGATCCGCCTTTCAGTGTCTGCTCACAACTGACAGTAATCAGCGTTTTGACATAAGCCGCTAGGTACTCAGGATAAGGCTGCACGTCCGCTGGGGGAACACCATCAGCGAAAGATGAGAAAGAAAAGAACACAAGAGGTAACGCCAGAATCTTTTTCAAAACAGCCTCCATAGCTGAAAAGATTATGTAAACCATCGGCAGATGCTTTGATACGCATTAATCGTTTTAATCGATCTATATAATATAATTTATCGTTAAAATTGATTAAATTTATTACTATACTTATTGAAGAATGTTTACCCTGCTTGCCATTTGGTAACGAAGAGGGCAGCTCATCCAAGGCGGATATATGAGATCTAATGTATTGATTTGCTGTTTGTTAATGACTTTTAATGCTATGGCAGGCAAAATAACCATGAGCAACCCCGATGAGCAAGAATTGCAGGGCGGAAAGCGGCTTTGTACTTACGAAAACAGCATTTATCTGTTTACGCTGGTGACTCGCTCACAATCCTGCCCGTACTCGAAAACATTCCAGACTGAAGACAACGAAAAGTAAGGGGTAATCCCCTAATTATGGAAATTTTTTGCCTTGCTTATGATAATAATCCTTCCAAAATTTCATCGGTGATTCTGCACAATAATCGGACAACTCTTTGAAATCAGATTTAAACTGAGGGAGATTTTTAGCCAATGTTATTTGCTTAGGTAATGCACCTGTACCATCACCAATAACTTTAAACGTCATTGCACCACGCTTTCTATCCTCGTTAATTAATTCCAATGCTGCAACAGTTTGCATTCTGCCTTCATGCAACTGCTTCAAATAAAACTTCCGGTTAAAGAAGAAATCACGGAATGTTGGTGCGTCGGCTTCAAGCCTGATATCCCATGTAAGCGGTAGAGCGTCACAGATTTTTTCACTCATCAATTCACCGCTCGCGCTTCCGTCCTCAGATGCCTCCATACTCAAAGTCATTTTTGGTTGTGAAGGATCTAATCCTAATTCCCCACTGTCCGCTAAGTATTCAGCATTTGTTGACCATTGACCTGTTAAAAATTCGCTATCGTAAATATATGTCTTCTTCAATTCCTTATATGACGAAGGAATTTTCACTAGGCTATCTAAAGCGCCGCTGAAACTGGTCAGAAACCCCGCAATGTAGATCAGCGCGTATTTACCCCATTCAAGCTTTTTCATAGACACTCTGTATGAGAAATTTTTAAAGATTTTATGCAACCATATGATTTTATACAATAGAATCCATAAAGCCCCGTTAGTGGTAAGGAGATAAACGGAGCATAGCGACATCATCAGATTGTCAGAAGGACCACACCTTATCAGGGTGCTCGTGTACCGTTAGGAGCGTGAGCGAAGCGCTAGCAGAGCCGGATCTGTAGCTACCGGGGCATTACCACTATTCACCTGTTTGCGCAGCCACAAGGCCGCACATCGGGCTTAAATGCGTATGATCAATCTGTTTCGGGATGGTTTAGAGACGTTGGCAGCGTCATCAGCTTCGAGTTGATAGCGGTTCGTGTGGACTGTTCACGCTTTGTACCTGTTCGAGCTTTACAACTACAGGCCGCTACGTGCTAACATCCCTGAGTAGCCACTGTTAACCATAGCGGCAACTGTTGGTCATAGAATCCCTTAAAAGAATATCGTAACTTGAGAGAGAAATACTATTTAAGTTATTGTTTTTAATGGGTTTTGTTGTGTGAGTGCCGATAATAGGAACAACACACAACCAAATAGGTTGTTGAATTATATGTAATTTACCATGTTTTGTTTTTGTGGATACCCCCAAAAGTACCCCCATAGATTTTCTGCTTCACCACCAGATCACAAAAAAGCTTTAGCGTGATATTCACACGCTCACGAGGTACCTATTAGGTTGAAACTCTAAGTTACAGAAGACACCAAGAGTTAAGAAGGCTCAAGGCATTTGTTACAAACTTTTCCAAGTGCCATCTTCACGGATTAATACCTTGATATCAAGGATATCTTCAGGTTGAACTGGTACGAACTGATAACCATCTTGGTCGATTCGATAAACGTCAGGGTTCAATAGTGAATGATATGAGGACATAAGTATTTTACCCCAAGGATATTCAATAAATGTTTTAACTTTATGAGGATCTAAAGAACACCTTACAATCATTGACTTGCCAATTAAGTTTAATTTTGAGCCAATAGATTCATCAGGTTCGAAACACATATTAACTTGTTCTCCGCCATACATTTCTAGTAAAAAATCTGCACCTCTATTACTCAATGCTGTTTCAGTGAAATTGAAAAACACCCTCCCGTCTCTAACTGAACTTTGCTGATGGCTATAATATTTACACCAAACACTTTTCATGTACGTTAATTCCGCATCTGTAAAAAGGTATCCATGTTCTTTTAAGAAATCATCTCTTATTTCTTTACCACTCCTTATTGTTAACCCTTTATCTAAAATGCTTCCAGGTTCAGCTCTAGTATAGTGAATACCGACTATCTTGTTTTGCATACAGTATTCATTAATATCTCTCACTAACCCTCGGACATTTTTGTTCTCCACTAACTCATCTGAAAATTCAGTAGACACACAAAGCTCCTTGATGCTATTTAGTCGCTCTATGTATTCAAGTGGGAGCTCAAAAGGTTTACATAGGTCAATAGTTACCGCCACATCATTCTGTGTTGTTATTTTATTCATTTATATACTTCCCAATAAACCAGATAGACTGACCCACGTTAGATATTAATTGCTCACCCTTACGTAAGAATGAAATCCCTTCATCAATTCCTGCAAGTGTCAAAGCCTCCCCAATTTTCGAACTTGTAGGGTGTGCATCACCGAGTCTCATATCATACGCACCAACTATCGGCCCAAAAAACTTTCGCGCTTTTTCTTCTCCAATTTTCTGAGCTAAAATATTTTGCAGCAACTTATTAGAACCTAATTTCTCTTTATCCGCATGAGTAGATATCTTTCGAAGTTCCCGTATATTTAATCGTTCTGAAAATAGCCTTACAATATCTTTAGCCAACCGAAGTAAGGATGCTTGATCTCTGCTAGCAAATCTTGAGATAGTATTACTAGCCTCATTAACGTCAATATCATGTGAAAATAGTGAAACGCCGTACTTTTCCTTAAAAACATCTTCAAGCATTTTCATAACTTCAAAAAATAAAAATTCAACGGCATAAGTTTTAGCAGGCATTGCTCTAACCTGCGCAGACAAAAGTTCAGATGAAACCTTACCATCAGGAACGACGTTGTGTGCAGCCCAGACATGCTGCTCCCAGCTATCCAGACGAGCAATATCACAAGCGTAAACGGTAATTAAATCTGCTGCATTTAATCCAAAATGGACATGATTACGCGAAGCAGAAATTAAAGCACCTGTTTCAGCTGAAAACCATTTAATGGAAAATCCGCGAAAGCTTAAAAGTTCGTTTACGATGCTTGAACGAAACCATAACCAGCGGCCAACATCTTCACTATTCAAATTAGATGAAGCGAGCCGAGTTCCATCAGTTTCAACAATAAAATTTGGCAGGTTAGGATCTTCATCTCCACGTACTCGTTTACTAAAGCCTGGATGTTCAATCCACTCCTCCCGCCAGAACTCCCCTTCAATGCGAATACCTTCATATCCCCGACGATTGCCCTCCTTTTTTTCATAGGCAGTATTACTTTCATTTTCCGGCCCCATAACAGGAGCGTCATCTTCCTCATCAATATCTGTCCTCCATGCTCGAAGCATAGCCCAACTGCCACCGTAGACTTCGTCATTAGAACAAACTCTCAGTTGAAAACTACCGCCATCCCTCTGTTCTTTTAAATGGTCTGGTAACTCACTGAATTCACTATTCTCAAGGGAAGCAATATTTATAATACGTTGTTTATAATATGATAATCGAAGGGACAAATTTCTTGCGGATAGATAATCATTTAGGAATTCACGTTTAATTTCAATTAAATTTGGTTCACCCTTATCATCAAAATACTCCCGAACCACCTCAACAAAATTTTCTTCTGGTCTTACCCAAACATTACCCTCTTTTACAAGACGTAGAGCAATTATCATATCAGGATTTAACATCCAAATATTCTTATCAATAACTGGCTGTGGATAATCAAAAACCAAGTGAATACCTAATGGTTCATTATCATTATACTCATACTGCTCAACAGGGGAATATCGTCCATCGCTATAGGCATATGGTTTGGTTTCTACAATGCCTAAATCGTTCCAGCTCAGTTCTTCAGCACGATCTTTTAAATCAACTGGAACGGCAATAGATCCGCATCCAAAAAAATCACTTTCATAGCCTATTTTAAATACACAACCTTGCTCATTGGTTTTAGTTGCACGTAATGGCACCCAAGTCGCATTTGAATATAGACGCTGTGTCTCTTTTTTCTGAAGAATCCAATCTAATTTCATAGTGCCCCCCCAAACTAACAACAATTTTAAACCTCATACTAGTCAGTTTTATCATACGCAACTCACAAATTTCTTCATATTCACATTACTTCGCCCATACCAGAAAGTACTATCCACTTGATAGATATAGCATAAATAATTAGACAAGACTGTTTGAAGCAACTGTAACTTAGAGCGCCTACAGCCAAAAATCCCCGCTGGCGGTGCCGGTGAGTGACAAGTTTTGACAGGTGCAACTAAGGAGCTGTACCTGAAGTTTTCTAAAGCGGTAACCGTTGACACTTTTCTGGTGAGGCATAACAAACCATAACAGGCTCACACATGCCCTGCTTCGCATCAGCATTAACAAAAGCTAACAGCCAAGGCTCAACAAATCTCAACGCCAGCCCTTTACACTTCTGCTGTAGCTGCTGTTCGTGGGCGTCAGGATCCGTTAGGTTGGGTTGACACTTTTCCCAGTTTCTCGCGAAAAAGTGTCAAGTTTGAGGGGCTGGGGGTTTACAGTTTTTCGCCATCCAGCAGGCAGAGTGACATTAAACCAGTTTTGTTCCAGTCATCCAGCGTATCGGGGTGCATTGTGGCAACGTAAGCCAGCTCAGAACGAAGAAACCGTAAAGCGCCTGCTGCACGGTCTTTGCCATAGAAGCTGTGGGTTTCTTCATCCGGCCGGAAGAAAATCAGCAATTGTTCATCGGGCTCGTGCTGAACATCAAAACCCAGCTCAGCGGCTGCTGCCTCTATTCGCTGGCCAGCATTAATATCAGCCGGCAGCGCTTTCCCGCCGTCATGCCCGCATACCCACGCGGCGGCCTGCGCCCACGTCATTGCATTGTGATGATCACCAGCACCAGCACCAGCACCAGCACCAGCACCAGCACCAGCACCAG
>NZ_JAIWJZ010000098.1:0-39168 GCF_020216105.1 Enterobacter sp. K16B | reverse complement strand
GTTGCTCCTGGTCGTGCTGGAACTGACGTAAATCCAGGGGAAGGGTGGGCGCATCGGCCGACAACGACGGGGCGGATACCGGGGGGGCGCTACGCTGAAAAGGATCGATAATAATGTTGTCCAGCTCCGTCTCGCTGCTGGCGTGGCGATAGACGGAACGCTCGACGACGTTTTTCAGCTCGCGGATATTTCCCGGCCAGTGATAAGCAAGCAGCGTCTCCCGGGCATAGTCGCTAAAGCCGGGGAAGAGCGGCAGACCCAGTTCACGGCACATCTGGATAGCAAACTGTTCTGCCAGCAGCATGATGTCGCTTCGCCGCTCGCGCAACGGGGGAAGCTGAACGACGTCAAAAGCCAGCCGGTCAAGCAGATCGGCACGGAATTTTTCCTCCGCGACCCTTTCCGGCAGGTTGGCGTTGGTGGCGCAGACCAGGCGCACATTGACCTGCAGCGGCTGGCTGCCGCCGACACGCTCCAGCTCGCCGTACTCAATCACGCGCAGCAGTTTTTCCTGCACCAGCATCGGCGCAGTGGCCAGTTCGTCGAGAAACAGTGTGCCACCGTCGGCGCGTTCAAAGCGTCCGGGATGGCGCTTCTGGGCGCCGGTAAACGCGCCCGCTTCATGGCCGAAGAGCTCGCTGTCGAGCAAATTTTCATTGAGCGCCGCGCAGTTAAGGGAAATGAAGGGGCCATCCCAGCGCCCGGACAAATAATGCAGACGGTTGGCTATCAGCTCCTTTCCGGTTCCGCGTTCACCGATGATGAGCACCGGTTTATTGAGCGGCGCAAGGCGGGAGACCTGTTCCAGCACTTCCAGAAAACTGTTGGCTTCACCGAGTAAATTGTCTTTGTATCCAGGCATGATGAAATTAACCACTCCTTAGCGATATTCACCAGGTAAGCATAGTTGCGCGTTGCCCGAAAAGCAATCAGCCTCATAAAAATCAATGAGATAAAAAGTTGGCACAGGTTTTGTATTATCTGTACAGCAGGGCATCGCCCGATAACAGAACTATGAGGATTCGATTATGGGTATTTTTTCTCGTTTTGCCGACATCGTGAACGCCAACATCAACTCGCTGCTTGAGAAAGCGGAAGATCCGCAGAAGCTGGTACGCCTGATGATTCAGGAGATGGAAGACACGCTGGTTGAAGTGCGTTCTACCTCCGCCCGTGCGCTGGCGGAGAAAAAACAGCTTACGCGTCGTATTGAGCAGGCTACCGCTCAGTTGAACGAATGGCAGGAGAAAGCGGAGCTCGCGCTGCGTAAGGACAAAGAAGATCTGGCCCGTGCGGCGTTGATTGAAAAACAGAAGCTTGCAGAGCTGGTGGCGACTCTTGAGCATGAAGTGACGCTGGTGGATGACACGCTCAGCCGAATGAAGAAAGAGATCGGTGAGCTTGAAAACAAACTGAGCGAAACGCGGGCGCGTCAGCAGGCGCTGACTTTGCGTCACCAGGCGGCGAGTTCTTCCCGCGATGTGCGTCGTCAGCTGGACAGCGGCAAACTGGATGAGGCGATGGCGCGTTTTGAATCGTTTGAACGTCGTATCGACCAGATGGAAGCGGAAGCCGAAAGCCACAGCATCGGCAAACAGAAGTCGCTGGATCAACAGTTCGCCGATCTGAAAGCCGATGATGAAATCAGCGAGCAACTGGCGGCACTGAAAGCCAAAGTGAAGCAAGATAACCAATAATAATGCCTGCGGCACCTGAGTGTGCCGCCTCGTAAGACAAGGAGTACACATGAGCGCGCTTTTTCTGGCCATTCCCCTGACTATTTTCGTGCTGTTCGTATTGCCGATATGGCTCTGGCTGCACTACAGCAACCGTTCTTCACGGGGCGAACTTTCCCAGAGTGAACAACAGCGTCTGGCACAGCTCTCCGAGGAGGCGAACAGAATGCGCGAACGCATTCAGGCGCTGGAAGCCATTCTCGATGCCGAACACCCAAACTGGAGGGATCGTTAATGTCTGGACTGAATCTGAACAAAAAGTTGTGGCGTATTCCGCAGCAGGGCATGGTGCGAGGCGTTTGTGCCGGGCTGGCCCATTATCTTGATGTCCCGGTAAAACTGGTCCGCGTGGTCACCGTGCTGTCGATCTTCTTCGGTCTGGCATTTATTACCCTGGTGGCGTACATCATTCTGTCGTTTGTCCTTGACCCGATGCCGGAAGGGGAACTGGCTGCGGAAGGGGCTCCCACCAGCAGCGATCTCCTCAATGCTGTGGATGAGCAACTCGCCGCCGGTGAGAGGCGGTTACGGGAAATGGAACGTTATGTCACATCCGATACCTTTACGCTGAGAAGTCGTTTCCGTCAGCTTTAAGAGAGAAATGAGATGAAACAACACTGGCAACAGGCCGGTCAGAAGGTAAAACCCGGCCTGAAAATCGCAGGTAAGCTGGTCCTGATGACCGCGTTACGTTACGGTCCGGCTGGGGTAGCGGGGTGGGCGATTAAATCGGTTGCCCGCAAGCCGGTCAGAATGGTGCTGGCCGTGGCACTCGAACCGCTGTTGCAAAACGTTGCAAAACGGCTTTCACGCCGTTATTTCACCCGGTAATGCCCCCTCGCGTTGGCCTTTCTCTTTCGTGAGCAGGGCTGGCGACAGTTAACGCTATTTTCGCTTTTCCCCATTCTTTCTTTGCGGCAGCTCACAATACTGCGTTGAGCTGCTTTGCAATGCCCTTTTTCTGCCTCCCGGTCCGTTGACAGATATTTTTCATGGGAGTAGATTGCCATTCGTGGGACCGCTACCATGGAAAATAAAGTGAACGCAAAAATTAAAGAACTTATTAATCGTATTTACGGGGAAATGTTTTATGATGCCCAGCTCAATGCGCTACTGGAAAATATCGGAAAGGCCGCTTCTGTTATTACGGAAACGCGTAAAACGGGTTGGGATGAAAATGATGTTGTCCTGATTACCTATGCCGATCAGTTTTCGGCAGAAGGGGAGAAGGCACTTCCTGTTTTTACACGTTTTTATAATAAATGGCTTTCTGCTTCTTTTTCTCATGTCCATCTCTTACCTTTTTACCCATGGTCTTCGGACGACGGTTTTTCTGTCATTGATTATCATCAAGTTGCACCTGAAACAGGAACATGGCGAGACATTGCCGAATTAAAACAGTCAACCAGTTTGATGTTTGATTTTGTCTGTAACCACATGTCAGCCAAAAGCAAATGGTTTGCTAATTATCTTAAACAAACCCCAGGGTACGACGATTTCTTTATTGCTGTCGATCCTCAAACTGACCTCTCCGCCGTAACGCGTCCGCGCGCATTACCGCTTCTTACACCTTTCACGCTTCATGATGGCAGCGTACGCCACCTGTGGACCACCTTCAGTGACGACCAGGTCGATCTCAATTTCGCCTCGCCACAGGTGCTGATTGCGATGGTTGACGTGCTGCTACATTACCTGATTGAAGGGGCGCGTTACATCCGTCTGGATGCCGTTGGGTTTATGTGGAAAACGCCCGGAACATGCTGCATCCACCTTGAACAAACGCATCTCCTCATTCAGCTCTTCCGCGCCATTACCGACGTCGTTGCACCTGGCACGGTGATCATCACGGAGACCAACGTTCCGCATCAAGACAACATCTCTTACTTTGGCAACGGTGAAAATGAAGCGCAGATGGTTTACCAGTTCTCGCTGCCTCCGCTGGTACTGCATGCGGTGCATAGTCAGGATGTTCGTGTTCTCAGTGAGTGGGCTGCGTCGCTAACGCTGCCCTCAACGAACACCACCTGGTTCAACTTCCTGGCCTCGCATGACGGGATTGGCCTTAATCCGTTACGGGGAATTTTACCCGAATCAGAGATCCTCTCCCTGGTTGAAAAACTTCAGCACGAAGGGGCGCTGGTTAACTGGAAAAATAACCCGGATGGTACCCGAAGCCCTTATGAAATTAACGTAACTTATCTGGATGCATTAAGTACGCGTGATTGTGATGATAATCAACGCGTAGCCCGTTTTATTCTGGCGCACGCCGTGCTGTTAAGTTTTCCGGGTGTGCCTGCGGTTTATATTCAGAGTATTCTGGGTTCGCGTAATGATTATGAAGGGGTTAAGCGCCTGGGATACAATCGTGCGATTAATCGAGAGAAATATGTTGCAAGCCAAATTGATGGCGCGTTGGAAAATAAAAACAATTTGCGATATCAGGTCTATTCCGCGTTAAGCCGGTTAATTGCGCTGCGACGGATGGAAAAAGCATTTCATCCTGACAGTGAAGCGTATTTTAGTACATCAGGAAGCGCAATTTTAAAAATCACTCGCGTTGCGGTGTCGGGTGAAAAGATAACCGCAATATTTAATTTCAGCGAACGTACGCAAACGGTGCAATCCGATATTTCAGTTGGCAGGGATTTGATCGCCGGAAATGCTATTACCGATACAACGCTAACCCTTACTCCATGGCAGGTGTTGTGGATTAAAGAAAACTAAAAAAGGACCTTAAACATGAAAATGCCCCGAATTGTGCTGATCTCAGCACTGGTTTCGTGCGCCTTGTTATCAGGGTGCAAGGATGACAAACCGTCTGCTGTCACCATCGAGTTTATGCATTCGTCGGTTGAGCAGGAGCGTCAGGCGGTTATTACGAAACTGATCGAAAAATTCGAGAAAGAGAACCCCGGCATTACCGTAAAACAGGTGCCGGTAGAAGAAGATGCCTATAACACCAAAGTGATTACGCTGGCCAGAACCGGCGCGCTGCCTGAGGTGATTGAAGTCAGCCACGACTACGCGAAGGTGATGGACAAGGAACAACTGCTGGATCGCAAGGCGATCGGCGAAGCCATCAAGGCGGTCGGTGAAAACACCTTCTATGACGGCATCTTGCGCGTTGTTCGTACGGAAGACGGTTCTGCCTGGACGGGGGTGCCGATCAGCGCCTGGTTGTCCGGTGTCTGGTACCACAAAGATGTGCTTGCCGCGGCGGGTATTGACGAGCCGCATAACTGGAAACAGCTGCTTAACGCCAGCCAGCGCCTGAACGACCCGGCCAGGAAACATTACGGCATTGCGCTGCCAACCGCAGAAAGCGTGATGACCGAGCAGGCATTCTCTCAGTTTGCACTTTCCGGTGGCGCGAACGTTTTTGATGCAAAAGGGAATATTAATATCGATACCCCTGAAATGGCGGGCGCTCTGGCGTTTTATAAAGCGCTGGCCGCGAACACCATGCCTGGCTCAAACGATGTCATGGAGATCAAAGATGCCTTCATGAACGGTTCTGCCCCCATGGCCGTTTACTCCACCTACATCCTGCCGGCGGTCTTTAAAGACGGAAACCCGGCCAACCTCGGCTTTGTTGTGCCAACAGAAAAATCGTCTGCCGTCTACGGCA
This sequence comes from Enterobacter sp. K16B, assembly GCF_020216105.1. Taxonomy (NCBI): domain Bacteria; kingdom Pseudomonadati; phylum Pseudomonadota; class Gammaproteobacteria; order Enterobacterales; family Enterobacteriaceae; genus Enterobacter; species Enterobacter sp. K16B. The sequence continues at coordinate 33,804 of NZ_JAIWJZ010000098.1, read as the reverse complement.
TGGTCACCTCCCTGACGATCACCGCCGGTCAGACTGAAGACGAAACGAAAGCCGCAGAGAAGTTTGTCACCTGGATGGAACAGGCTCAACAGGCAACGGACTGGGTAATGATGTCGCCCGGCGCGGCATTACCGGTGAACAAACTGGTCGTCGGCACCGATACCTGGAAAAACAATGATGTGATTAAAGCCTTTGGGCAACTGCCTTACGAACTGATCGCGCAGTTCCCGAATGTCCAGGTGTTTGGCGCAGTGGGGGACAAAAACTTCACTCGCATGGGGGATGTGACGGGGTCCGGGATTATCAGTTCCATGGTGCATAACGTCACGGTGGGGCAACACGATCTCCGCGCGACGTTGAGCAGCAGCCAGAAGCAACTGACTGACCTGATGTCACAACGATAGGAGCGCTTTGCGGAAGGAAATTATGAAGACGTTGTTTTCTGGTCGTTCAGATATGCCTTTCGCCATGCTGCTGTTGGCCCCCAGCCTGATTTTGCTGGGGGGCCTGGTGGCCTGGCCGATGATTTCCAACATTGAAATCAGCTTTTTACGTTTGCCGCTTAACCCGCGCATCAGCGCCGTGTTTGTCGGACTGGACAATTACATTCGCATTCTCAGTGATGCCGCTTTCTGGCATTCGCTGTGGATGACGTTCTGGTACACCGCACTGGTTGTGATGGGGAGTACGGTGCTGGGGCTGGCCGTTGCCCTTTTCTTTAACCGCGAGTTTCGCTTGCGCAAAACAGCCCGTTCGCTGGTGATTTTGTCCTATGTCACCCCGTCCATATCACTGGTGTTTGCCTGGAAATACATGTTCAACAACGGCTACGGGATTGTGAACTATCTGGGTATTGATCTGCTGCATCTGTATGACCATGCGCCGCTGTGGTTCGACAATCCAGGCAGCAGTTTTGTGCTGGTAGTGTTGTTCGCCATCTGGCGTTACTTCCCGTACGCGTTCATTTCGTTTCTCGCGATTTTACAGACCATTGATAAATCGCTGTATGAAGCTGCGGAAATGGACGGTGCCAATGCCTGGCAGCGTTTTCGTATCGTCACGCTGCCCGCGATTATGCCGGTGCTGGCGACGGTGGTCACGCTCCGCACTATCTGGATGTTCTACATGTTCGCGGATGTCTACCTGCTGACGACAAAGGTCGATATTTTGGGCGTCTATCTCTACAAAACGGCTTTCGCTTTCAATGATTTGGGTAAGGCCGCCGCGATCTCTGTCGTGCTGTTCGTGATCATCTTCGCGGTGATCCTGCTGATCAGAAAAAGGGTAAACCTCAATGGCAACAAATAAACGCGTACTGGGCCGTATTGGTTTTTATCTGGGGCTGCTGCTGTTTCTTGTCATCACACTGTTCCCATTTTTCGTGATGTTAATGACGTCGTTCAAAAGCGCAAAAGAGGCGATATCCCTGCACCCGACCATATTGCCGCAGGAGTGGACGTTGCAGCATTACGTCGACATTTTCAACCCGCTGATTTTCCCGTTTGTGGACTACTTCAGAAACAGCATGGTGGTCTCATTGATCTCATCGGTGATTGCCGTATTTCTCGGTACGCTCGGGGCTTACGCTTTGTCCAAACTGCGTTTTAAAGGACGCGCGACGATCAATGCGAGCTTCTACACCGTCTACATGTTCTCCGGGATTTTGCTGGTCGTACCGTTGTTCAAAATCATCACCGCGCTCGGCATTTATGACACAGAACTGGCGCTGATCGTCACCATGGTGACCCAGACGTTGCCCACTGCCGTCTTCATGCTGCGCAGCTATTTCGACACCATTCCGGACGAAATAGAAGAGGCCGCGATGATGGACGGTCTGAATCGCCTGCAGATCATCTTTCGCATCACCGTGCCGCTGGCGATTTCCGGTCTCGTGTCGGTCTTTGTCTACTGCTTCATGGTGGCGTGGAACGACTACCTGTTTGCCTCCATTTTCCTCTCGAGTGCCAGCAATTTCACTCTGCCGGTCGGGCTGAACACCCTCTTTAGCGCGCCAGATTATATCTGGGGTCGCATGATGGCGGCATCGCTGGTGACGGCACTTCCGGTGGTCATCATGTACGCATTATCAGAACGTTTTATTAAAAGTGGTTTGACCGCCGGCGGCGTTAAGGGCTGAGGCGGCCAGTATTTTTTCCCAGGAGCAAGTCATGAAAAAGTTAGTTGCAACGGCGCCTCGTATGGCGGCGCTGGTGGAGTATGAAGATCGTCCGGTTGCTGTCCATGAAGTGAAAATTCGTGCCCGCTTTGGCGCACCGAAACACGGCACCGAAGTTGTGGATTTCCGCGCGGCAAGCCCGTTTATTGATGAAGAGTTCAACGCGGAGTGGCAGATGTTCACGCCGCGTGAAGCCGGTGCAGCCCGCGGGATCGAATTCGGTAAGTTCCAGCTGGGCAATATGATTGTTGGCGACATTATTGAATGTGGTGCTGACGTGACGGAATACCAGCCAGGCGACAGCGTATGCTGCTATGGGCCGCTGCAGGAGACGGTCATTGTTAACGCGGTCAATAACTACAAGCTGCGTAAAATGCCGCAGGGCGCGTCCTGGAAAAACGCCGTTTGCTACGATCCGGCACAGTTCGCCATGAGCGGCGTGCGCGATGCCAACGTCCGGGTCGGGGATTTTGTGGTCGTGGTCGGGCTTGGGGCCATTGGCCAGATTGCGATCCAGCTGGCGAAAAAAGCCGGTGCGTCAATCGTCATCGGTGTCGATCCTATCGCCCACCGTTGCGAGATTGCCCGCCGTCATGGGGCAGACCACTGCCTTAATCCAGTCGGTACGGACGTCGGCATGGAGATCAAAAAGCTGACCGGGAAGCAGGGCGCGGATGTGATCATCGAAACCAGCGGCTTTGCCGATGCACTGCAGTCTGCGCTGCGCGGACTCGCCTACGGCGGCACTATCTCCTACGTCGCCTTCGCAAAACCATTCGCAGAAGGCTTCAACCTCGGTCGCGAAGCGCATTTCAATAACGCGAAGATCGTCTTTTCGCGCGCCTGCAGCGAACCCAATCCGGATTACCCACGCTGGAACCGCAAACGTATTGAGGAGACTTGCTGGGAGCTGCTGATGAACGGTTATCTCAACTGCGAGGACCTGATCGACCCGGTTGTCACCTTTACCACCAGCGCTGAAAGCTACATGCAGTATGTCGATCAGCACCCTGAACTGAGCATCAAAATGGGCGTCACTTTTTAAGCTAAGGAGAGCACCAATGAAAATCGCAACCCAAAACCAGGCCTTTTTCCCAACCCCGATTCTGGAGAAGTTCCAGTACATCAAAGCGATGGGTTTTGATGGCTATGAAATTGACGGCAAACTGCTGGTAGAAAACCTTGATGAGGTAAAAGCCGCGATCAACGCCACTGGCCTGCCGGTGACGACAGCATGTGGGGGATACGATGGCTGGATTGGCGACTTCATCGAAGAGCGTCGGCTGAACGGGTTAAAACAGATTGAACGTATTCTGGAGGCCCTGGCAGAGGTAGGGGGCAAGGGCATTATCGTACCTGCAGCCTGGGGAATGTTTACCTTCCGCCTGCCACCGATGACCTCCCCACGCAGCCTCGAAGGCGACCGCAACGCGGTGAGTGCTTCGCTGCGCTGGCTGGATGAGGTGGCGGGGCGTACCGGAACGACGATTTACCTGGAACCCCTGAATCGCTATCAGGATCACATGATCAATACCCTGGCGGACGCGCGTCGTTATATCGAAGAGAACGCGCTGAAGCACGTACAAATCATCGGCGATTTCTACCATATGAATATCGAAGAAGATTCGCTGACGGAGGCGCTGCATCGCAACCGCGATCTGCTTGGTCACGTCCATATTGCCGATAATCATCGTTATCAGCCGGGAAGCGGTAGCCTCGATTTTGCCAGCCTGTTCGATCAGCTGCGCGCGGATAATTACCAGGGCTATGTGGTGTATGAGTGCCGTGTTCGTGCCGACGACCCGGCTCAGGCGTACCAGGACTCACTCACTTATTTGCGTGAATGCTAAGGATGACGAGCGTGATGAGTCCCTCTACACCTTCGTGCCTGCGCGTCGCCATTATTGGCGCCGGGCAGGTCGCGGAAAAAGTGCATGCCTCGTATTACGCCACACGCAGTGATGTTCAGATGGTGGCTGTGATGGATAGCCACCCTGAACAGGCTCAGGCGTTTGCGGAACGTCATGCCATCCCCTCTGCCTGGCAGGATGTGAGGGAGATGCTCGAAGCGGTTAAGCCGGATGTGGTGAGCGTCTGTTCGCCTAACCGGTTTCACTTTGAACACGTGATGGCAGCGCTGGAAGCCGGCTGCCATGTGATGTGCGAGAAACCGCCAGCCATGACGCCACAAGAGGCCGACCAGATGCGCATCGCTGCGCGTAAGGCGGGAAAAGTACTGGCGTATGATTTTCACCATCGTTTCGCACTGGATACGCAACAGGTGCGTGAGGCCGTGATGAACGGCGCATTGGGTGAAATTTATTTCACCACGGCGCAGGCGCTGCGGCGCTGTGGGGTGCCGGGCTGGGGCGTCTTTACCAACAAATCGTTACAGGGCGGTGGACCGCTGATTGATATTGGTATCCATATGCTGGATGCCGCGATGTACGTGCTGGGGTTCCCGGCGGTTAAACGGGTGACAGCGCACAGCTTTCAGAGGTTGGGAAACCGCAAAAGCAGCGGCCAGTTTGGCTCGTGGGATCCCGCTCAGTTTACCGTTGAAGATGCCCTGTTCGGCACCATTGAATTTTGCAACGGCGGCATTCTGCGTCTGGACACCTCGTTTGCGCTGAATATCCGTGAGCAATCGATCATGAACGTCACATTCTGCGGTGAAAAGGCAGGGGCCACACTTTTCCCGGCCCACATTTATCACGACGACGCAGGTGTTTTACATACCCTCACACAGCGAAAAGAGGCGGACGATCGGCGCCATTTACGCAGTATGGATGCCTTTGTCCGTCATGTGCTGGGGGAACCCGTAACGATCGCCGATGCAGAACAGGGGCTGGTTATCCAGCAGCTTGTCGCCGCGCTGTATGAGTCGGCAGAAACAGGGGAAAGCGTCTCATTATGCTAAACGTCTCTGTCTTAACCGATCCGGGTTTTTGTCCCCACAGTCTGAATAAATACGCCTCCATCATGGCCTGCGGTAATGGCTACATGGGGATCCGCGCGACGCATGAAGAAGAGTACACCCGGCAAACCAGAGGCATGTATCTTGCCGGACTTTATCATCAGGCGGGTCGTCACGAGACCACGGAACTGATCAACCTGCCAGATATCACCGGTATGGATATTGAACTGGATGGGGTGAATTTTACGCTGCTTTCAGGCGAGATCCTCGCCTGGCAACGCGAGCTGGCATTTGCCAATGGCGAACTCCGGCGCAGCGTCGTCTGGCGCTCGCCCAACGGAAAACGCTACCGTCTGGAGAGCCGCCGTTTCGTCTCGCTGGATCAGTTGCCGTTAGCGGCGATGCAATTCTCGATTACACCGCTTGATGCCGATTCGCTGGTCGTGCTGAACACCGGTATTGATGCGACGCAAACCAACAGCGGAAGGCAGCATCTGGATGAAGTGTCGGTCAGAGTGTTTGACCAGCATTACCTGCAGGGTGTCTATGAAACGCAGGACCGGGGCTCTGAGGTTGTCATCTCGGCGTTTTGTCAGCTGTCAGCTAACAGCGATAGCTGCTTCACCGCCAAAAATCGTCGGTTGCTGGCGCACTATTCACTGATGGTGGCTCAGGGTGACACTGTCACGCTGGATAAACTTGTCTGGGTTGCTCACCGCAGCGATAAAGCCCTGTCGCAGGCGTCGTTTGCACGCAGTGCGCTGGCGGATCTCAAAGTGTGTGCGGCGAGGGGTTATGCCGCGTTGCTGGAAAGCTCTGCGTGTGTCTGGGAAGAAGTCTGGCGCAACGCCCGGGTAGAGGTGGACTCGACGGAAGGTCAGGATCAGATGGCGCTGGACTATGCCGTCTGGCATCTGACCGCCATGACCCCCGCTCATGATGAGCGAAGCAGCATTGCCGCAAAAGGGTTGACGGGAGAGGGGTATAAAGGCCACGTCTTCTGGGATACGGAAATTTTCCTGCTGCCTTTCCATCTTTTTACCCGTCCGCAGATCGCCCGGAGCCTGCTGCGCTATCGATGGCTTAACCTGGCCGGTGCCCGGGAAAAAGCCCGTCGCAACGGCTGGCCGGGCGCGCTGTTCCCCTGGGAGAGTGCGGCAAGTGGTCAGGAAGAGACGCCGGAGTTTGCCGCCATCAACATCCGAACGGGCACGCGCCAGAAGGTGGCCTCCGCGCTGGCTGAACACCATATCGTGGCGGACATTGCCTGGGCCGTGGTCGCCTACTGGCAGGCGACGCAGGATGATGCCTTTATGCGCAAAGAAGGGCTGACGTTGCTGATGGAAACCGCCGCGTTCTGGATGGGGCGCGCAACGGAAGTCAATGATCGTCTGGAAATCCATGACGTGATTGGACCGGACGAATACACGGAACATGTGAACAATAACGCCTACACCAACTATCTGGCCTGGCACAACGTTGCCAGTGCATGCCGGTTTATGGCGATGTTTGAGCGTGAAGATGCGGGTTTTACGGAGAATGCCACCCGGTTCCTGGCGCGTTTATGGCTACCGGAGGCTGGTGCTGACGGTGTGATCCCACAGGATGACACTTTCATGGCGAAACCGGTTATTGATTTGAGCCGTTATAAAGCGAAAGCGGGGAAGCAGACCATTCTGCTCGATTACTCCCGCGCGGAAGTGAATGAGATGCAGATCCTTAAGCAGGCCGATGTTGTGATGCTTAACTACCTGTTGCCCGAACGGTTTACGCCGCAGCAATGTGCCGCCAACCTGGCGTTCTACGAGCCCCGTACGATCCATGACTCTTCGCTGAGCAAGGCCATTCACGGCATTGTGACGGCACGTTGCGGCGATACGGAAGGAGCCTATGCTTTCTGGCGTGCTGGTATCGCCATTGACCTGGGGGACGATCCCCACAGCAGCGACGACGGCATTCATGCTGCCGCCACCGGCGCGATCTGGTCCGGCGTGATTCAGGGATTTGCCGGTATGCAGATTGTAGAAGGGGAACTGCATCTTGCGCCGAAGCTGCCCGCTCACTGGCGCAAACTTGCATTTCCGCTGCGCTGGCGGAACGCGCGCATGCACTTCGCCTTTGAAAAAGACGAGCTAACAATCGATACCACCGCACCCGTCACGTTAACCCTCTGGGGAAAAACGCTGTGCGTTACGGAGCGGCAGGCACTGTCCTTAAGGGATTTTCTTACGCCTGATAATGGGACCGCTACCACGGAGGCCAGCCATGAAGCCTGAAGCTGTTGTTTTCGATCTTGACGGCGTCATCACCGATACCGCGCATCTGCACTTCCTCGCCTGGCGCGCGGTAGCGCAGGAGATTGGCATTGCCATCGACGAGGTGTTTAACGAGGAGTTGAAGGGAATTAGCCGCATGGAATCCCTGCAGCGGATCCTGCGACACGGTTCAAAAGAGGGGGCGTTCGACGACAGACAGTGCCTGGCGCTGGCGGGAAAGAAAAATGCGCTCTACGTCGCGTCTCTGGCGTCGTTGACCGAGGCGTCGCTGCTGCCGGGCATCCGCGAGGTGCTGGAGGAGATACGTGCGGCGAAGGTCAAAATTGGGCTCGCCTCCGTTTCCCTGAATGCGCCCCGCATACTGACGGCGCTCGGCATTGAGGACGCCTTTGATTTTTGTGCCGATGCCTCCCTCATTGTCTGTTCGAAACCTGACCCGGAGATCTTCCTCGCCGCCTGCGCTGGTCTGAGGGTTCGTCCTGAATCGGCCATCGGTATTGAAGATGCCCCCGCAGGCGTTGAGGCGATCAACGCCGCGGGAATGCTATCGGTTGGGATTGGATCGGGCCTGCACCATGCGGGATTACAACTTCATTCAACGCGGGAACTGACCTGGAAATGCCTGACCGATTTCTGGGCATCCCGGACGTATTGATAAGGAATTAACAATGGCGCAATTGTCTCTGAAACATATCCAGAAAATCTATGATAACCAGGTTCACGTGGTAAAGGATTTCAATCTCGACATAGAGGACAAAGAGTTCATCGTTTTCGTCGGTCCGTCAGGTTGTGGCAAGTCGACGACGCTGCGCATGATTGCGGGGCTGGAAGAGATCTCCGCCGGGGAACTGGTAATTGATGGCGTTTGCATGAATGACGTGCCGGCCAAATCACGCGATATTGCCATGGTTTTCCAGAACTATGCGCTGTATCCGCATATGACGGTCTACGACAACATGGCGTTTGGCCTGAAAATGCAAAAAATCGCCCCGGCGATCATTGAGGAACGGGTTAACTGGGCAGCTCAGATATTGGGTTTGCGTGAATACCTGAAGCGTAAACCAGGCGCATTGTCGGGGGGACAGCGCCAGCGCGTAGCGTTAGGCAGGGCGATTGTGCGTGAAGCGGGTGTCTTCCTGATGGATGAGCCGTTATCCAACCTCGATGCCAAGCTTCGTGTGCAGATGCGAGCGGAAATCAGCAAGCTGCATCAGAAGCTCAACACCACGATGATTTACGTGACCCACGATCAGACGGAAGCGATGACGATGGCCACCCGCATCGTCATCCTGAAGGACGGCATTATTCAGCAGGTGGGGGCACCAAAGCAGGTTTATAACGAACCGGCGAATATGTTTGTTGCAGGTTTCATTGGCTCGCCTGCCATGAATTTTATTCGCGGCGCGTTAGACGATCGTTATTTCGTCACGGAAACCCTGCGCCTGGAAATCCCGCAGGAGATGCTTACGGCTTTGAATCACGCGGGGTATCAGCGTAAAGCGGTGGTATTTGGCATCCGCCCGGAAGATATCCTGACCCTGCAGAACCGTGATGACGACATTGCGGCGAAAGTCAGCGTGGCTGAACTCACTGGCGCGGAATTTATGCTCTATGCCACCGTCGGCGGACATGAGCTGGTTGTCCGCGCAGGAGCAGCGAATGATTATGCCGCAGGGGATAATATCGGTATTCAGTTCGATATGAATAAGTGCCATTTCTTCGACGCGGAAACCGAAGCGGCTATTAGATAAAAAAGTGTTTGCCGGAAATTCACGTTTCCGGTTTTTTGTTTGTTAATTATAAAGGGAATATTACATGAGTACTCTACTAAGAAGTGCTGCGCTCGTTCTGTGCGCAGGGGTTAGCTGCGCGCAGGCAACTGAAAAAGCGACGCAGTGGGAATTTAATATTGGCGCGATGTATGAAATTGAAAACGTCGAAGGGCAGGGCGAGGATAAAGACGGCTTATATGAACCGTCCGTTTGGTTTAATGCCACCTGGGACGCATGGACAATTTCGCTGGCCATGTATCAGGAGGGGCCGGTTGATTACAGCAGTATGACCCGCGGCACCTATTTTGATCGCCCGGAATTTGAATTACGTTATCGTTTTATCGGAACCGATGATTTTACCCTCGGCCTGACCGGTGGTTTCCGTAATTACGGCTACCACTTCAAAGATGAGCACGGGGCGAAAGATGGTAGCGCGAATATGCAGCGCTATAAAATCCAGCCTGACTGGGATATTAAATTAACCGACGACTGGCGTTTTGGCGGCTGGTTTGCCATGTATCAGTTTGCCAACGATCTGGAAAAAACCGGCTATGCTGACAGCCGCGTTGAAACAGAAACCGGCTTTACCTGGACCCTTAACGAAACCTTTGCGGCAAAAGTGAATTACTATTTAGAGCGTGGTTTTAATATGGACGGTTCTCGTAATAACGGCGAGTTTTCCACGCAGGAAATTCGTGCCTATCTGCCCATTTCATTAGGCCAGACCACGCTCACGCCGTATACCCGCCTGGGGCTCGATCGCTGGTCAAACTGGGACTGGCAGGACGATCCTGAGCGTGAAGGACATGATTTCAACCGACTCGGTATGCTCTACGCGTATGACTTTAATAATGGTTTGTCCATGACGCTGGAATACGCTTATGAGTGGGAAAACCACGATGAGGGCGAAAGTGACCGCTTCCACTATGCGGGGGTTGGCGTAAACTACGCGTTCTGACCGATGTCACCAGGGGCAGCCAGCCCCTGGTGTTAGCGCAGGGATGCGGCCAGCAAAAAATGGGTATCAACAAGCACTTTCTGTGGAGCAGGATGACCGGCAATTCGCCTGAAGAGAAGGTCGCAGCTCTCTTCACCCAGTTTGCGGGTGGGAATATCAAAGCCACCAGGCGCGGGGGTTAAAATAAGCGACAGCATCGGGTCGCTGTATCCGGCTATCACCACCTGCTCCGGGATCATCAGGTTTAACTCATCCGCCGCGCGATAGAGGCTCAGTAATTTCATGCTGTCAGTGGCGAATACGGCATCAGGCGGCGTGGGTGAGGACAACAGTTTAAGCGCCGCCGTTAGCGCGCTCTCATGGGTATAACCGCCATCCATGATCCAGTCCGGGTTAAGCGCAATATTGTGCTTCTCCAGGCTAGCTTTATACCCTGCAAGGCGATCAATCGACACGTGATAATCAAGTGGCGCATGCAAACAGGCAATGTTGCGGCGACCATTCTTAATAAACGCTTCCGTCAGCGTGGCGCTGTCATGAAAATTATCCGTATCAACGGAATAGATATTCTGATAATCCCCTTCCACTTTGCCAATCACCACAACCGGGACGCCATAGGCATCCAGCGTGGTAAAAAAGGATTCATTAGCGGGTGAGCTCAGCATAATGATCCCTTTGATCATCTTCTGTTTTATTTTATTCACGCATTTCAACAGGTCGTCTTCACTGCTTTTTGACGTTTGCAAAATGACGTCAAAACCTTCTTCTTCCGCTTTTGCCGTAATCGCGTGAAGGATATCGGAGAAAAAAGGGTTACCGGCGGTGGTTTTGGTTGAGCGGGTAGAAATAACCATAATGGCGTCGAAACCTGAAGAGGTCAGGGCACGGGCCAGTTTATTGGGCTGATAATTTAATTCGTCAATCGCCTTCAGCACTTTGTCCCGCGCTTCGGGAGAAATATTGGTTTGTTTATTCAGAACGCGGGAAACGGTTGATTTCGATACGCCCGCAACCCGTGCGATATCATAGATGGTGGGTGACATACACCTTACTCACTCAGGACTGACAGCAATACCGTTCATCTTACTGGAGAGAAAACGGCAATAGCAATAAATAAGAATTGATAATCAACGATCTGCCCCCATCTATTGTATTCTGAAGCAAGGTATTTATGGCTTCCGGGCAACGAAGGATGGCGATGAAGCGACTAAAAAATGAACTCAATTCACTGGTCAACCGCGGCGTTGACCGTCATCTGCGTCTGGCGGTGACCGGGCTAAGCCGCAGCGGTAAGACGGCGTTTATCACCGCGATGGTAAACCAGCTCCTGAATCTGCACGCTGGCGCGCGCCTGCCGTTGCTTGGCGCGGTTCGGGAAGAGCGTCTGCTGGGCGTTAAGCGTGTTCCGCAACGTGATTTTGGTATTCCCCGGTTTACCTATGACGAAGGGCTGGCGCAGCTCTACGGCGATCCGCCCAGCTGGCCGACGCCGACACGAGGAGTCAGTGAAATTCGCCTTGCGCTGCGTTTCCGCTCGAATGAATCCCTGATGCGCCACTTTAAGGACACCTCCACGCTGTACCTCGAAATCGTCGATTACCCCGGCGAATGGCTGCTCGACTTGCCGATGCTGGCGCAGGATTACCTCACCTGGTCCCGGCAGATGACGGGGCTGTTGCAGGGGCAACGTGCAGAGTGGTCGTCGACGTGGCGACAGCTGTGCGAAGGGCTGGATCCGCTGGCACCAGCAGATGAAAACCGTCTGGCGGCTATTGCTGAGGCCTGGACAGCGTATCTGCATCAGTGTAAGCAGGAAGGTCTGCATTTCATCCAGCCAGGGCGGTTTGTCCTGCCGGGGGATTTAGCGGGGGCACCCGCGCTGCAGTTCTTCCCGTGGCCGGATGTGGACGGTACCGGAGAGGCGAAGCTGGCGCAGGCCGACAAGCACACCAACGCAGGTATGCTGCGGGAACGTTACAATTACTACTGTGAAAAAGTGGTCAAAGGTTTCTATAAAAACCATTTTTTACGCTTCGACCGTCAGATCGTGCTGGTGGATTGTCTGCAGCCGCTTAACAGCGGGCCGCAGGCCTTCAACGATATGCGCCTCGCGCTGACGCAGCTGATGCAAAGTTTTCACTACGGGCAGCGGACGTTATTTCGCCGTCTGTTCTCACCGGTGATCGATAAGCTGCTGTTTGCGGCGACTAAAGCCGATCACGTGACGGTCGATCAGCATGCCAATATGGTATCGCTGCTGCAGCAACTGGTGCAGGATGCCTGGCAAAACGCCGCGTTTGAAGGTATCAGCATGGATTGCCTGGGGCTTGCGTCCGTGCAGGCAACGCAAAGCGGGTTGATTGACCTCAACGGTGAGAAAATTCCGGCCTTACGCGGTAATCGCCTCAGCGACGGCGAACCGCTTACTGTCTATCCGGGCGAAGTGCCCTCGCGCCTGCCGGGCCAGGCCTTCTGGCAGAGCCAGGGCTTCCAGTTTGAAGCCTTCCGCCCTCAGGCCATGAGCGTCGACACCCCGTTGCCCCACATCCGTCTGGATGCGGCGCTGGAGTTTTTGATTGGAGATAAATTGCGATGACGGAACCGTTAAAACCGCGCATAGACTTTACCGGAACGCTTGAGCAGGCGCAGCAGGAGGCGTTTAAAACGGCGCAGACGTTCAGCGGCGCGCAGGCAGATAATTTTGCCCCGGCGCTCGCGGAGCAGCCGGGCGTTGAGGAAGGCCCTGCGGAGGCGGCCGTGGAAGCCGCGTTGCGTCCGAAACGCAGCCTGTGGCGTAAAATGGTGACCGCGGGTCTGACGCTGTTTGGCGTAAGCGTGATCGGGCAGGGTATACAGTGGACGATGAATGCCTGGCAAACCCAGGATTGGGTTGCGCTCGGCGGGTGTGCCGCGGGCGCGCTGATTGTCGGGGCGGGCGTTGGATCGGTTGCCACCGAGTGGCGGCGGCTCTGGCGTCTGCGACAGCGCGCGCACGAGCGTGATGAGGCCCGGGATTTGCTGCACAGTCACGGCACCGGTAAAGGCCGCGTGTTCTGTGAAAAGCTGGCCAGCCAGGCTGGAATCGATCAGTCACACCCGGCACTCCAGCGCTGGTATGCCGCCATTCACGAAACCCAGAACGATCGGGAAGTGGTGACGCTCTATTCCCATATGGTTCAGCCGGTGCTGGACGCTCAGGCGCGGCGTGAAATCAGCCGCTCTGCGGCGGAATCCACGCTGATGATTGCCGTCAGCCCGCTGGCGCTGGTTGATATGGCTTTTATCGCCTGGCGTAACCTGCGCCTGATCAACCGTATCGCGAACCTTTACGGCATAGAACTGGGTTACTACAGTCGGATCAGACTGTTTAAGCTGGTCCTGCTCAATATCGCCTTTGCCGGGGCGAGTGAACTGGTCCGCGAAGTGGGCATGGACTGGATGTCGCAGGATCTTGCGGCGCGTCTTTCAGCTCGCGCAGCCCAGGGCATCGGCGCAGGCCTCCTGACGGCACGCCTGGGTATTAAAGCGATGGAAGTCTGCCGTCCGCTCCCGTGGATTGACGGCGATAAGCCCCGGCTGGGGGATTTCAGGCGTGAATTGATCGGCCAGCTCAAAGAGACGCTCAATAAAAAACCGGCTCCGTGAGGTTTTGTTCACTAAGCGTGCGGGCTGTCAATATTTCTTGACAGCCATCTTCCGGTTCACCGTGTTCTGACATATCATTTTAATGTTATTGGCTTAAAACGGTGAATTTCCCATGCGTCTTGAAGTCTTCTGTGAAGACCGTCTCGGTCTGACCCGCGAATTACTCGATCTTCTTGTTTTACGTAGCATTGATTTACGTGGCATTGAGATCGATCCTGTCGGGCGAATTTACCTCAATTTTGCCGAAATTGAATTTAATACATTCAGCAGTCTGATGGCTGAAATCCGCCGTATCGCTGGCGTTACGGATGTACGCACCATTCCCTGGATGCCATCCGAGCGTGAGCACCTTGCACTGAGCGCGCTGCTGGAAGCGATGCCGGAGCCGTTCCTCTCCCTGGATTTGAAAAGTAAAGTTGAACGCGTTAACCACGCGAGCTGCCAGCTTTTCGCCCAGAGCCAGGAGAAGCTCAGCAATCATAACGCCGCACAGCTGATCCCCGGCTTCAACTTCCAGCGCTGGCTGGACAGTAATCCGCAGAACACGCACAGCGAGCATGTGGTGATTAACGGGCAGAACTTCCTGATGGAGATCACGCCGGTTTACCTGAAAGGGGAAGGGAATGCACGTGTGTTAACCGGAGCGGTGATCATGCTGCGATCGACGTTACGCATGGGCCGTCAGCTGCAAAACCTCTCCAGTCAGGATGTCGGTGCCTTCAGCCAGATTATTGCCGTCAGCCCGAAAATGCGCCATGTGGTTGACCAGGCGCGCAAGCTCGCAAGCCTGACCGCACCGTTGCTGATTACCGGCGATACCGGTACCGGGAAAGATCTGCTGGCGCACGCTGTACACCTGGCGAGCCCGCGTGCGGCAAAACCGTATCTGGCGCTGAACTGTGCCTCTATCCCGGAAGATGCCGTTGAAAGCGAGCTGTTTGGTCATGCGCCGGAAGGGAAGAAAGGCTTCTTCGAGCAGGCTAACGGCGGTTCCGTGCTGCTGGATGAGATTGGCGAGATGTCGCCTCGTATGCAGGCCAAACTGCTGCGTTTCCTGAACGACGGCACGTTCCGCCGTGTCGGCGAAGATCACGAAGTACATGTGGACGTACGCGTCATCTGTGCCACCCAGAAAAACCTGGTCGAACTGGTGCAAAAAGGGATCTTCCGCGAAGATCTCTATTACCGTCTCAATGTCCTGACGCTGAATATTCCCCCGCTGCGCGATTGTCCGCAGGACATCATGCCGTTGACCGAGCTGTTTGTGGCCCGTTTCGCCGACGAGCAGGGGGTTCCGCGGCCGAAGCTCTCTTCCGACCTCGGTACGGTGTTGATGCGCTACGGCTGGCCGGGAAATATTCGTCAGCTCAAAAACGCCGTTTATCGGGCGCTGACGCAGTTGGAAGGCTATGAACTGCGACCGCAGGATATCCTGCTACCGGATTACGACGCCGGAACGGTGTCAGTGGGTGAAGAGGCAATGGAAGGCTCACTGGATGAAATTACCAGCCGCTTTGAACGTTCGGTATTGACGCAGCTTTATCGCAGTTATCCCAGTACCCGCAAACTGGCAAAACGTCTTGGCGTCTCACATACCGCGATTGCAAATAAATTACGTGAGTATGGCCTGAACAATAAGAAGGGTGACGATTAATTCTTTATGCCAACTCTTCACCGGGTTGGCACTCTTAAATTTCATCTGATTGATATGTTTTCTTAGTGATATTTTGTCTGTGAATAAAATCCGCTCTGACCAGCGGGTTTTATTCTTAATTAAAGGTCGTTTTCCCGGCTTTTATTTTGCAGCACTCTTTTATGCCCTTACAGTTAGTCGCGATTTAATAATGTGATTGATATATAAGGGATGATTATGAAATTAAATATATTTGCCAGGACAATAATTGGCATGGGTGCGCTATGCGTAACTGCCCCGGTATTGGCTGTCGAGGCCTGGAGCGGTCAGGAAGGAACCGGGCCTTATGAGGTTATTTATAACAGCGGTGTCTATACGAATGCATGGTGGGTGGCAAAAACTGACTGTCCGGGGAATGAGACAGACACTAATCCGTGGAAATATGAACGTGCCGCGACGAGCGCTGAAATAAGCCAGTATGGCAACCCCACAACCTGCGAGACCAGCGGTGGTGACGTCAGCTACCCTGAATACAACAGCGCAAACAGCTATAACGCCAATGATGTCGTCAGTTATAACGGCGCAACATGGAAAACGTCAGCGGCACAAAGTCCGTATGGCTTTAAGCCGGGTGAAGGTAACCCGTGGGAGTTGTACGCTGAAGTGCCGCAGTGGTCAGCAGCAACGACATATAATAAAGGCGACAAAGTTCAGAAGGGCGGACAGGAATATGAGGCCTTGTTCTATACCGTCGGTGATGACCCGTCTAATTCCTCCAACCAAAACCCTACCGGCACCAACGGTCGTCCCTGGAAGCCCCTGGGGCAGGTCGTAAGCTACACGACGGAACAATTAAATAATGCGCCTCAATTTAATGCCTCGACGCTTTATGACAGCGGGACATTAATTCGCTATAACGGCGGCAATTACGTTTCCCAGGCAAAAGTGCAGAAAGTCTCCCCGTCCGATTCTAACCCATGGTCTGTGTATATTGACTGGTCTGGCACCAAAGCGATGGTGGGTACACCTTCTGCGCCGTGGCCAGCACATGTCTACGCGCCGTATGTCGACTATACCCTGAACTCGCTGCCTGACCTGGCAAGCCTGGCGAAAAACCAGAAGGTCACCCACTTCACCATGGCCTTTGTCGTGGCTAAGGATGCCGATACCTGTCTGCCAACGTGGGGAACGGCATACAACATCAATGACTATGCACAATACAGTAAAATTAAAGCCTTGCGTGAAGCGGGCGGCGACGTGATGGTGTCCATTGGCGGCGCCAACAACTCACCGCTGGCAGCATCCTGTAAGAACGTGTCCGATCTGCAGAAACACTATTACGACATCGTTGAAAATCTGAACCTGAACGTGCTGGATTTCGATATCGAAGGCACCTGGGTTGCCGATCATGATTCCATTAACCGCCGCAACGAAGCGGTCAAGGCCGTACAGGCACAGTGGAAAGCCGAGGGGCGCAGCGTGGGGATCTGGTATACCCTGCCCATTCTGCCGACAGGTCTGACGGCGGAAGGGCTGTATGTACTGGAAGATGCGAAAGCCAAAGGTGTTGAACTGGCCGGTGTTAACGTGATGGCAATGGACTACGGCAACAGCATTTGCCAGTCCGATGGTACCGAAGGCCAGAACATTCACGGTAAGTGCGCCACCTCTGCAATTGAAAACCTGTTCAGCCAGCTGAAGCAAATCTTTACCGATAAGAGTGACGCTGACATTAACGCGATGATGGGCGTGACGCCAATGAACGGCTACAACGATGTTCAGGGCGAAGTGTTCTATCTCTCTGATGCCAGGCTGGTAATGGACGATGCCAAAACCCGCGATCTGGGCATGATCGGCATGTGGTCGATGATGCGTGACCAGCCAGGCGTTGCCGGGCAGGTTTCTCCGGAACACAGTGGCCTGACTGAATCGCAGGCGCCGCAGTATGCCTTCAGTGACGTGTTCGCGCCGTTTACGCACACTGAAGCGTCTGTTGATACGGAAATAAAAGACATCAGTATGGATAAATCCTCTACTTATCCGAAAGTGCAGTGGCTGCAAAATACAGCTAGCTTGTCACAGTCAGCGTTTACAGTCACATCTCAGTGGGATAAAGACGCTGAGGAAAAGACAATTAATTCGTATGGTGTTAATGCCCCAAAAGGTAGCGCAACGATAACCGAGCAGGGTAATGGTTATTCTTTGGTAAAAATACCAACTAATATGGGGATGGTTGCTGGGAATATAATTAACGTCAGGGATGACAACAATAATAAAGTAATGACCTATACATTTGTCATTGATGATTTCATGACTGGAACAGAAAAAAATGTAGCGTCAACGTCATACGATATCCCTACACCTCCAACTGGAACAACGCCAAGGATAAATTATACTGTCAAAACCAGTACTGATTTTATGATGAGTAGTCAATATGTCAATTTTTACATTGATCGTAAAAATACGAAAACAGGTGATGTCACTCGCGATTTTCGTTGCTCATATTATCGTGCTGCGCTTGCAGGAGGGGCATCTGGTTATACCCAATGTACATTTAATTTGGGTAAATCTTCTTATATGATTAGTGACTATCTCAGTGATCTTCATGTCGGAGATAAGATAATACTGGCAGTTGCCGATGGTGGAAATAAAAATGCGAACGTTCATTCTGTTATGTCAAGCTTGACCATAACTGAAGATATGATGAAAAGTAGAAAGTAATATTACTTATTAGTTATAACGAGATTATAACTTAATTCAAAGCCGTAACAGTGATGTTACGGCTTTTTGTTCTTATTCTTTCGCTAACGGTGTCGTGTCGAGCGCGACCTTTGTTTCTCCCTGAATCGACGCAATCCTGTTTTCGACCTCTTTCACCTGCTGCGGGCTGTGAAGCAGGGTATAGGTCAGATCAAACTGCGCGCTGGCACCAGGCTGCAGCTGCTTAACCCGCTTCTGCTCGCGTTCAATGGTAACGGGGTAGGCGTAGCTGGTCCCCGGCTCAATCCCCGTGACGTAACCCTGTTTCAGCGTATCGGTATTTTTCCATAAGGTCAGTACGGGGAGCTGGCGGGTGTCAAACTGTATTGACGCGCCTTTATCTCCGGCTTTATTGACCACGGCTGCGAGCGTTTCGTGGTTATTATCCGCAAGTGGTTTGATGTTAAAGACCATCTCATCAAAGTCTTTTGTCGGCCCTGCATAGGTTTGCCAGTTGTTAACACCCGCTTTGGCGTAGTCATTGAATGGGCTCACGCTCGCTGCCGGGGCAAGGAAACGTGCGCCTTCCTCGAGGACAGGCGTACCGAAGTTGCTGTGATAGATGATCTGATAGTCGTGAGGATAATCTGCATGGTTGGTCAGCACATCGTGCAGGCTGAACTGGTTGGTTCCCGGCACGTAACGCAGTTCGGTCAGGGTTTGCAGATCTGCTTTTTTGAAGGTGCTCTCTTTGATCAAACCTCTGACGCGGATTTCATGCGGTGCAGCATCCGCGACTTCCACCTCGACCTGTGATGCTGGCGTATTTCCGGCCTTGCCGTGCAGCGTATAAATCTGACCGTCGGCCGTCACCGGATGGCCTGTCCACTCATAGCCACAGCGGACCATCATCTCATTGAATCCTTCCAGCCAGCCGAGACCGTTGCGACTTTCAAGATTGATATAAGCCGGGTTCACCACCTCTTTGACGGGTGAGTTCCACCCCAGTCGGGTGCCAAAGCCTTCAACATGCAGAAGGTTCATGCCACGCGTCGGGCTTAAGGCAATGGTCAGGCCATCTTTGCTGCTAATAATGATGACTTTACTGCCTTCCTGCTTACCGCCATGCAAGACTTTTTGCTCAATGCTGAACGTTTGATTTTTAACGTTCAGCTCATTGCTGGAAATCTTCCAGTTTCCTTTTTCTACGCTGCTTTCAGCGCTTGTCAGCACCCAGGTTTTCGCCGCGGCATGACCTGAAACCAGAACCGCAAGAAGCGTAAAAGCCAGTTTTATTTTCATGTTTATCCCTTTTTGCTGAAACGATTATTTGATTTCGTAAGCAAATCTAATGTTTTGCCGAAAAGGGAAATGTGATGTGTCTCACTGCGCAAGAAAAGGTGATAACAGAACAGGTTTTATGTGGGATTAATAGCAAAAAGATGAATGTACAAAATATTATTGCGCTAAAAATGTGAAGTATGACCAGATTAGCTTTAACGATTCAGCTAAAAATAAATAAAAAACCCCGCCGTGGCGAGGTTGAGAATACGTTGTATAGAATACTAAGGACTTATTATGCTTTCAGCACGTCCAGCGCGGCAGTGTAATCCGGCTCGGTGGTGATTTCGTTAACCAGTTCGCTAAAGACAACAGTGTCGTTTTCATCAAGAACCAGTACAGCACGTGCAGCCAGACCTTTCAGTGGGCCTTCCGCGATGCTGACGCCGTAGTTCTCCAGGAAATCCGCGCTGCGCAGCGTGGAGAGGGTAACGACGTTGCTCAGACCTTCAGCACCGCAGAAACGAGACTGGGCAAACGGCAGGTCAGCGGAAATGCACAGCACAACGGTGTTGTCCATTTCAGTCGCCAACTGGTTGAATTTACGCACGGATGCGGCACAGACGCCGGTATCAATGCTTGGGAAAATGTTCAGCACTTTGCGTTTACCCGCAAACTGAGCCAGTGTGACGTCAGACAGATCTTTAGCCACCAGAGTAAAAGCCTGCGCTTTGCTGCCAGCCTGCGGAATGGAACCTGCTACAGCAACCGGGTTGCCCTGGAAATGAACGAGTTGTGACATAGATATCTTCCTGTTTACATATAGTTAACGTCGGGGCTAGTGTATGCCATCAGCGGATAACACGGCAAACCAATTTTTTCGCCTTTACGGGCCGCAAGGAGTCAGTGATGAGAAGCGTTAAGGTCTATGAAGAAGCCTGGCCATTGCATACCCCGTTTGTAATTTCACGCGGCAGTAGAAGCGAAGCCAGCGTGGTGGTGGTTGAAATTGAAGAAGAGGGGGGTAAAGGTGTCGGGGAATGTACGCCTTACCCGCGCTATGGGGAAAGTCTGGCATCCGTGATGGCACAGATCATGACCCTGGTCCCTGATCTGCAAAAAGGGCTCACGCGTGAAGCATTACAGACGCGTTTACCCGCTGGTGCGGCGCGCAACGCCATTGATTGTGCGCTATGGAACCTCGAAGCCGCAACGCGGCAAAAATCGCTGCCGTCTTTGCTGGGTGTGGCATTGCCGAGATCCGTCATTACCGCGCAAACGGTGGTGATTGGTGAGCCGGAACAGATGGCAGCCAGCGCAAAAGCACTTTTTGACGCCGGGGCCACGCTGTTAAAAGTGAAGCTCGACGATCGTCTGATTAGCGAGCGAATGGTCGCCATTCGTTCGGCGGTTCCTGCAGCCACGCTGATTGTTGATGCCAACGAGTCATGGCATCCCGAAGGGCTTGCCGCACGATGCCAGCTGCTGGCTGACCTGGGCGTGGCCATGCTGGAGCAACCACTGCCGGCGAAGGATGATGCCGCACTGAAGAATTTTATCCATCCGTTGCCAGTTTGTGCGGATGAAAGCTGCCATACCCGCGAGAATTTGCGCGAACTTGAAGGCCGCTACGACATGGTCAACATTAAGCTCGACAAGACTGGTGGGCTGACAGAAGCGCTGGCACTGGCGGCAGAAGCCCGGGCGCAGGGCTTTGGATTGATGCTTGGCTGTATGCTCTGTACCTCCCGGGCGATTAGCGCGGCGCTGCCGCTGGCCGCGCAGGTGCGTTTTGCCGATCTGGATGGCCCGACATGGCTCGCCGTTGACGTCTCACCGGCGCTCCATTTTACCAGCGGCGTGCTTCATCTCTGAGGCTGCCAGCACAGCAGCTGCATCATGGCTTTCAGGTATTTTTCGCTGGCTTCGTCGGAGGAGATTGCCGGGAATTCTGCGGTGATGCAGGGCAAGCTCAAATCAGCGCACCAGCTACCGAATGAACCGGGTGTTTCATAGCCCACGCTGGAGACGAGTGGCAGGGCGAACGCCTGTGCCAGCCACTCGCCCAAGCTGGAGTGGCGCGGATCTTCAATACAGGCCAGCGGATCGTGAAAGGAGACAACCCAGGCGGGTTGGATCTTATGGATAAGCTGGCACAACGCTTGCGTTTCTGGCTCCGAGCCCGGTTTGTCCCCCGTCAGTAACACCACATCACGCTCCTCGGCGGTACTGTTCCAGCGATAAACGGTTTCCCCGGCGCGCCAGTTTGCCGCCGGGAAATTACGGTTCAGGTCGACGCCCCTCGCATTCGCCCGCAATCCAAGCTGGCAGCCATCGGGGTTCACGGCAAGGATCACGTGATGACGTCGTAAAGAAGGGGTCAGCGTTCGCAGTGCACATGAGAGCGTGACGATGGATGAGTTCTCATCCCCGTGCGTGCCGGCAATGATCAATCCGCTGTCGCGATCGGCATTGGGGGCCGGGAACCAGATCAGCGATGCGCCTAAGAATGAGCGGCCATATTGCTCTGCGCCCGGCGGAAAGGCGCCGCGTTCCGCTCGTGGTCGGGTGGTTGCCATACGAAATCCTGATAAAGAAGTCTCTACTGGCAGTGTTGTGCAAAACCCGCGGTTAATCAAATAGTTTCCGCAACGGCTGAGAATTGCCTTAAATCACTATTCCTGACGAAGGTATTTGCATTTCTTATTGTCGAAACAAATAATTACGCATCTGCTTGTTACCTGCCTTTATTAAAGGGGATCTTATGAAGCATCCTGTTTCGCGTCTTTTCACCGCACTGTGCCTGTGCGGACTTTCTACACTCTCGTACGCTGCTGATGTGCCACAGGGCACGGTACTGGCGCAAAAACAGGAGCTGGTCAGACACATTAAAGACGAACCGGCTTCGCTCGATCCGGCAAAAGCGGTTGGGTTGCCAGAGATTCAGGTGATTCGCGATCTGTTCGAAGGACTGGTGAATCAGAACGAGAAAGGGGAACTGACCCCGGGCGTGGCGACGCGCTGGCAGAGCAACGATAACCGTATCTGGACGTTTACCTTGCGCGATAATGCGAAATGGTCTGACGGTTCGCCTGTCACCGCACAGGATTTTGTCTACAGCTGGCAGCGTCTGGTCGATCCAAAAACAACTTCTCCGTTTGCCTGGTTTGCGGCCCTGGCGGGGATCAGCAACGCACAGGCGATAATTGATGGCAAAGCGGCGCCTGATACCCTGGGCGTGACGGCGGTGGATGCCCGAACGTTACGCGTTCAGCTGGATAAACCGCTGCCGTGGTTTAGCAACCTGACAGCAAACTTTGCCTTCTACCCGGTGCAAAAAGCGAACGTTGAAAGTGGTAAAGAGTGGACGCGCCCGGGCGCGTTGGTCGGGAATGGCGCATACGTCCTGAACGATCGCGTGGTGAATGAAAAACTGGTTGTCGTGCCGAATACCCACTACTGGGACAACGCCAAAACTGTCCTGCAAAAAGTCACGTTCATTCCGATTAATCAGGAATCCGCGGCCACGAAACGCTATCTGGCCGGGGATATCGATATTACCGAGTCGTTCCCGAAAAACATGTATCAGAAGCTCCTGAAGGACATTCCGGGACAAGTTTATACGCCACCGCAGCTCGGAACTTATTACTATGCGTTTAACACGCAAAAGGGCCCGACGGCCGATGCCCGGGTCCGTCTTGCGCTGAGTATGACTATCGATCGCCGCCTGATGGCGGAAAAGGTATTGGGGACCGGCGAGAAGCCAGCCTGGCATTTCACCCCTGACGTGACGGCGGGCTTCACGCCTGAGCCTTCACCGTTTGAGCAAATGTCGCAGCAGGAGCTGAATGCGCAGGCGAAAACCTTGCTGCAGGCCGCAGGTTACGGTCCTCAGCGCCCACTGAAGCTGAACCTGCTGTACAACACCTCGGAAAACCATCAGAAAATCGCCATCGCGGTGGCGTCCATGTGGAAGAAAAACCTTGGCGTGGATGTCAAACTGCAAAACCAGGAGTGGAAAACCTATATCGACAGCCGCAATACCGGCAATTTTGATGTGATCCGCGCGTCATGGGTGGGGGATTACAATGAGCCCTCTACCTTCTTGTCTCTGTTGACCTCAACCCACAGCGGCAATATCTCGCGTTTCAATGATCCGGCTTACGATAAGACGATCCATCAGGCGACGCTGGAAACCACGGCGAAAGCGCGTAATACCGACTACAACATGGCGGAGAAAATCCTCATGGAGAAGGCGCCTATCGCGCCCATCTACCAGTACACCAATGGTCGTCTTATCAAGCCGTGGGTGAAAGGATATCCGATTAATAACCCGGAAGACGTGGCGTACAGCCGGACGATGTATATTGAGAAGCACTGATGTGCACTGACCTCTGGCTAACGGCAGATTACCATCACTAAACCCTGAACTGGCGCGGTTTGTCGCGCCAGTTTCTCCTTCTGACCATTTCCCGCCACAGCAGAAGTATCACTTTTCTGATATTGCGCTGAATGGCGTATCCCTGAATACACATTCCATGCATCCAGTGGATGATTGTCTTAAATCCGATACACCAGATATATTAAATAGTCCCTCTGGTTATCCCGAGTTTTATTCATAAGTCCACTGTTGGACATTTTCAGGGCTTTTCAGTATTAAGCACTATCCTGTAATATCATCCGGGATAAGTCTTAATTTGTAGCCATTTTATTGCAGGTTGACCGAGTCGTCTGTCGGTTTGGCGTTCATGTCCGTCCGGATGCGGTAGTTAATTCAGGTTTAAATGTACAGTAAGTTGTACTGAAATTAATTTTTATATTAGCCGTTTTGTCTCAACGAAAGTTACTGGTTAAAATAAAACGCCCCTGCATTTATGTGGCGATATTCAACCCGGCAAGGGATTAATTTATTCAGGAGATAAATAACCATGTCTGAATCATTTCAGAACGAGATACCTCGCGCACGCGTAAATATAAAACTGGATTTGGTCACGGGTGGCGCCCGGAAGAAAGTTGAGTTGCCGCTGAAGCTGCTGAGTGTCGCTGACTACAGCAATGGCAGGGCGGAAGGGGCCCTTTCAGAACGCGAAAAAATCAACATCAATAAAAATAACTTCAACAGTGTTCTCGCTGATCTTCATCCCGAAGTGAATATCACCGTTAAAAATACCCTGGCGAACGATGGCTCTGAAGAAAACGTGAGGCTGGCTTTTCAGAATATGAGAGATTTTGAGCCAGAAGCGGTGGCGCGCCAAATTCCACAGCTTCGTGCAATGCTCGCCATGCGTAATTTACTGCGGGATTTGAAATCCAATCTTCTGGATAACGTCACTTTCAGGAAAGAACTGGAAACTATTTTAAAGGACCCGGCGCTCACTGATGAACTGCGCCGCGAACTGAACGCGCTTGCCCCGGCCCAGGATTAACTACCGGAACATGTTAACGGAATAATAACGAGTAAAATGCTTATGTCAGTCAATAATGAATCCCAGAGTCAGACAGGCGGCGCGACAATTGAAAAGACGCTGCCGCAGAATGGCGTTTATGCATCCCTGTTCAACAAAATTAATTTAACGCCGGTTGCTGAAATTGGTGACCTGAATGGTTTTGAAGACAGTACTGTAATGGCAGAAACGTCCGCTGATGCGCGCGTTACGGCAGCCGTTCAGGTCTTCATGCAGTGCCTGCAGAAGTCCGGCCAGAAAGTTGAGAAGCTCGATAAAACATTACTGGATCACCACATCGCGGAACTGGATTTCCAGATTAGCCGTCAGCTTGATGAAGTGATGCACAGCGATGAATTTCAGAAAGTTGAGTCCGTATGGCGCGGTCTTAAGTCGCTGGTGGATAAGACGGATTTTCGTCAGAACGTAAAAATCGAGATTCTGGACCTTTCCAAAGACGAACTGCGTCAGGATTTCGAGGACTCGCCGGAGATTATCCAGAGTGGCCTGTACCGTCAGACGTACACGATGGAGTACGACACGCCCGGCGGCGAACCGATTGCTGCGGTGATTTCCGCGTATGAGTTTGATGCGTCTGCGCAGGACGTGGCGCTGATGCGCAATATTTCAAAAGTGTCTGCGGCTGCTCACATGCCGTTTATTGGCTCTGCGGGTCCGGCGTTCTTTATGAAGTCCTCAATGGAAGAAGTGGCGGCCATCAAAGATATCGGCAACTACTTTGACCGCGCCGAGTACATCAAATGGAAAAGCTTCCGCGAGACGGATGACTCCCGCTATCTCGGCCTGGTGATGCCGCGCGTGCTGGGTCGCCTGCCGTACGGACCTGACACCGTCCCGGTACGCAGCTTCAACTACGTTGAGCAGGTCAAAGGCCCGGACCACGACAAATACCTGTGGACCAACGCCTCGTTCGCCTTTGCGGCCAACATGGTGAAGAGCTTCATTAACAACGGCTGGTGCGTGCAAATTCGTGGCCCGCAGGCGGGTGGTGCGGTTCAGGATCTGCCGATCCACCTGTACGATCTCGGCACCGGCAATCAGGTGAAAATCCCGTCTGAGGTGATGATCCCGGAAACCCGCGAGTTTGAATTCGCGAATCTCGGCTTTATCCCGCTGTCGTACTACAAGAACCGTGACTACGCGTGCTTCTTCTCGGCGAACTCGACCCAGAAGCCCGCGCTGTACGACACCGCTGATGCGACCGCCAACAGCCGTATCAACGCGCGCCTGCCGTACATCTTCCTGCTGTCGCGTATCGCGCACTACCTGAAGCTTATCCAGCGCGAAAACATCGGGACCACCAAAGACCGTCGCCTGCTGGAGCTGGAGCTCAACACCTGGGTGCGCACTCTGGTGACGGAAATGACCGATCCGGGCGACGAACTGCAGGCCTCACACCCGCTGCGTGACGCGAAAGTGGTCGTGGAAGACATCGAAGACAACCCGGGCTTCTTCCGCGTGAAGCTGTACGCCGTGCCGCACTTCCAGGTGGAAGGCATGGATGTCAACCTGTCGCTGGTTTCCCGGATGCCGAAGGCTAAAGCATAAGTAAAGGCAGGAAGCCAATGAAGACGGAACAACCGTTATGGGGCCGGGGCCAGATGGTCTCACCCCAGCACTTCCAGCAACAGGCCGCGTACGCGGCCTGGACTGCGGATTGCATTGCCCGGTTAGGTATTAATCATCCGTGGGGGGTGATTGATGCTACTTTCGAGCCGGAGCCCCTGAAACTGGGCCGCCTGCAGGCCAGTCATTTGCACGTCCGTTTTCCTGACGGGACGCTTATTGACACGGATAATGCCGACGATTTGCCACCGGTGCTGGCGCTTGAAGGTGAGTCACAGGAGGTAGTGGTGGTTCTGGCACTTCCGCTGCTGCGGGCGAATGGCGGTAACTGCCTTAAACCCGATGAAGTAGCCGGGCGCCCTGTTCGCTATCGCCAGCGCTGGCAGGATGTTCGCAATATCTTTGGGGATGACAGCCGTCAGATTGCGGTGATGCGGCCGGAGCTGACGTTGCGTTTTGCTCATCAGAGCAATAGTGATTATCTGACGTGTCCGGTCGCGCGCCTGCTGCAGGATTCGCAGGGAGTGTGGGGACTCGATAAATCGTTTCTCCCTCCGCTTCTGGCTATCCAGGGCAGCCGCTGGCTGGTAACCCAGCTCGAACAACTAATGAGCCAGCTACGCATACGCCTGAGCCGTCTGATGGCGATGCGCCGGGAAAGTAATGAGCGAATGGCCGATTTTGCCGTGGCAGATGTGTCTCTGTTCTGGCTGCTTAATGCCCTGAACAGTGCTGAGCCCGTGTTGGGACAGTTTCAGCGTCATCCGCAAAGCCCGCCTGAACGCCTGTATCCTGAGCTGGCACGTCTGGCGGGTAGCCTGCTGACCTTCTCACTGGAGCATCAGGTGAGTGCGATCCCGGTCTGGCAGCATGAGCAGTTGAATAATGTCTTTCCTCAGCTGTTTGACTTACTGGGCGATCTGCTGGAAGCCAGTCTGCCGTCGCGGGTGGTGGCCATTGAGCTTGAGCATGATGCCCGGCTGCACTTCTGGCAGGCTCGTCTGCATGACCCACGTCTGCGTGAAGGGGCGGATTATTACCTTTCCGTGCGTTCACCAATGTCGGTTGCCCAGTTGCAGGAGCAGTTCCCGCGCCAGTGCAAAGTTGGCAGTCCCGATCATGTCAGAAGTATCGTCAATTCATCGCGGGTGGGCGTGCCGCTGACGCCGCTGCGTCATGTGCCAGCCGCCATTCCACTGCGCCTGGAAAACCAGTACTTCAGCCTTGATGTCTCCCATCCTCTGACCACTGAAATGCTTCAGGGTGGCACCTGTATGTTTTACGTCCCGGGGATGCTCGGTGAGCCTGAACTTGAACTCTTTGCGGTACTGAGAACATGAGTGAACCTAAACGCGGCGCTGCCGCGTCCATTGATATTGATGCCCTGCTGCAGGACACCTGGCTGCAGGTCATCAGCCTGCGTCACGGTCCGGTCTTTCAGGAGGGTGAGGGGCGTATGCTGTGGGAGCGCTGCATTGCCGATGTGGAGCGCGTGCAGCACGAGCTGAAAGCGAGCGAACTCGATGAAGCCAGCTGCCGGCATATTCTCACTGCACAGTGTGCGCTGCTTGACGAAGCGGTCAAAGGTCGCGGTGTGGAAGATGACGCCTGTGTGCAGTGGTATGACATCCCCCTGCAGGGGTACTTCCTCGGCACCATGGATGCCGGTGACACGTTGTGCGATCGAATGCGCGATGTGCTGCGAGAACCGGCTCCTGATCCTGCAGTCGTGACCTGCTTCTAGCGAGTTATGATGCTGGGATTTCTCGGCAGTTTCCGCTCCCTGAACGATCCGGAACGCCAGAAACTCCTCAGTGCACTCAGTGAGCATGCTACGCCGTTCAGTTATCCACAGACCCATTCTGTACTGGCGGAAAGCCGTGCCGGACGGGGAATGGGCGCCTGCCTGGCATCATTGCCAGTACGTATTGGCCTGAGCGTGGTGGTGGTAGCCGCACTCTGGTGGGGACTGGATCACTGGCTGGATCAGATGCTCCTGACCCTGTTGCCGGGGGCCGTGAAATGAGTCCTGTACAACAGCGCGGGCTGGCGCTATGGGCCGCCCTGCTGAGTGCCGTGGTCTGCCTGGGCTTTCTGCCAGTTACCCGACTGGTTTCTGTGCTCGTTTTGCTGGCGATTCTGGGGCTTATTCTGACGCTCTGCACTGTCGCCAGCCGTCGTGTTCGGCACGATCTCATCCTGCGTCTGGATGACCTCCCGGAAGCCACTTACCGTCAGCCCGTGGTGCTGGTCTGTGGCGATCTGCCGCTGGGATGTATGCCGCAGTTACCGGTGCTCACTGTCGCGCAGGGATGCTGGATCCGCGTGGAGGAACATCAGAGTCTGGAGCAGGTAGCCCGTCAGGTACTGTGGCTGCGTCCCGACTGGGGACGTCAACTGTCGGTGATGGTCAGTGTCTGTCCGCAGCAACACCCTGACAGCGAAGCCCTCACCAGTCGTCTGCTGGCCCTGCGCTGGCAAATCAGCCAGTTGCGTAAAGCAACCGGTCATTCTGTGCCCCTGGTTCTGAATGGTCAGGTTGGCAGCGCAATGACGAATGACATGCTCTGGCAGGCCGCCATTCCGGGGGAAGGGGTGAAGGTCTGGCAGGCATCTTCTGCTCCGGGGGCGGTCGCTGCATGGGTCACCGCCGGCGGAACGCCAGCGATGCAGCAGCAGGTGCTGATGAACTGTCTGATGAACTGGTTCCGTCAGCACGTCCAGGCTGTCTTTATGGATAACAATCCCGATATTCCGGTCATCACACCGGCCACGGTGCTGTGGGGAATGGGGCCGATCCTGGCCGGAAGTCTGGCCACTTCGGCCTGGACGGTGTGGCTTTCCCGTCACACGGCGATGCAGCAGGTGACCGGCTGGCAGCCAGTGGGAACGGACAGCACGGTTGTTTCCCTTTTCCCGGATTTTATCCTGCCGCTTCTGCCGGAAGGGCGCGGCCTGACGCCGCGTGGGCGAACCTGGCGGTATGCGCACGGGATCCTCACGCTGGCAGCCATTGCCGCGCTGCTCAGCAGTGGCTGGAACAATCGCCAACTGCTGCAACGTGTGAGTTTCGATATCGCTCGTTATGACCGTATTTCGATGGATGATTTCGGAGCAAAAGCTGATGCCGTTGCTGTCCTTCGTGACGATGCGGCAGAGCTGGATGGTCTGGCGCGCAATGGCGTACCGGTCCGGATGAGCCTCGGTCTGTATCAGGGGGCGCGTCTGCGCATGCCGGTGCTGGATGCGATCCGCTCGTATGTTCCCCCTCCACCGCCCCCGAAACTGCAGCCGAAACCGGTACCGAAAATTGTACGTCTCGACAGCATGTCGCTGTTCGATACCGGCAGATACGACCTTAAACCTGGCTCGACGAAGCTGCTGGTGAACTCCCTCGTGGGCATCAAAGCGAAGCCAGGCTGGCTGATTGTGGTGGCGGGGCATACCGACAGTACCGGCGATGAACAGGCCAACCAGGCGCTGTCGCTGAAGCGTGCGGAGTCCGTGCGCAACTGGATGCGTGATACCGGCGACGTGCCGGAAAGCTGTTTTGCGGTGCAGGGCTATGGCGAAAGCCGTCCTGTCGCCTCTAACGACACGGCACATGGGCGTGCCCTTAACCGCCGTGTCGAAATCAGTCTGGTACCTCAGGCCAGTGCCTGTCAGATACCCGGCAAAAACCCGGCGCCATCGCAGGATGATGGCGTCCCAGAAAATAAAACGGAGTAATTAACATGGCAATTCCTGTTTATCTTTGGCTGAAAGACGACGGCGGCGCGGACATTAAAGGGTCTGTGGACGTTCAGGATCGCGAAGGCAGTATCGAGGTGGTGGCACAGGAGCACAACCTGTACATCCCGACCGATAACAACACCGGCAAGCTGACCGGCACGCGTATCCACACGCCGTTCCTGTTCACCAAGGAGATCGACTCCTCCAGCCCGTATCTGTACAAGGCGGTGACCACCGGTCAGACCCTTAAGTCTGCTGAATTCAAGTGGTACAAAATCAACGACGCGGGTCAGGAAGTGGAGTACTTCAACACCAAACTTGAGAACGTGAAAGTGGTGAAAGTGAATCCTGAAATGTACGACATCAAGGATCCTTCCAAAGAGAAACACAACCATCTTGAGCGCGTGGAGCTGCGCTACGAAAAAATCACCTGGACCTACAAGGACGGCAACATCATTCATTCCGACTCCTGGAACGAACGCGCCACCGCGTAATCCTGATGCGGGCAGGGCTTTCCTGTCCGCAGTTTTTTGCTGAGCGCCTGAGACGCAGGCGCTCAGCAAAGAAAAACACATTCTGCCTGCCTGACCTTATGCGCTTTGGTGAACAGCGAGGGGCGGTAGCGTGTCCAGGAACCGACAAAGAGAGAATCTCATGGAAAATCCAGCCATCCTGTTACGTCGTCTGAACCCTTACTGCGCCCGCGCGATGGAAGGCGCAGCCTCCCTGTGCCAGACCCGCGCCCACGCGGAAATCCTGCCTGAACACTGGCTGCTGAAACTGCTGGAGCAGGGCGAGGGTGACCTGACGGTGCTGGCCCGGCGTTATGAGTGGGACATGAACAGCCTGTGGCAGGAGTTGCTCGGCTGGCTGGACAAACAACCTCGCTCGGTACGCCACCGACCGCAACTCTCCGGGAACATCCGGACGCTGATGCAGGACGCCTGGATGATTGCCTCGCTCAGTGGTGAAGAGCAGATCCGCAGTGTTCACCTGCTGATGGCGCTGGTTGAAAAACAGAGTCTGGTCCGCTGCGACGGTCTGTGGCCGCTGCTGACGCTGGGCCGGAGTCAGCTGGAGCGCCTGCGTCCGTTACTGGACGCGCAGTCCGACGAACGCCCGGACGTGCAGCAGGAGGCGGAACTGGCCAGTGTCGGGGACGTGGAGTTTGTCGGCCGTCCTGCCGGTGCAGAACCGGAAGAGGGCGGGCTGAATCCGGCGCTGCAGAACGCCCTGGATAAATTCACCCTCGATGTCACCGCCCGCGCCCGCGAGGGTAAAATCGACCCGGTGTTTGGTCGTGACAATGAAATCCGCCAGATGGTGGATATCCTGTCGCGTCGCCGCAAGAACAACCCGATTCTGGTCGGCGAGCCGGGAGTCGGCAAGACGGCACTTGTGGAAGGGCTGGCGCTGCGCATTGCGGAAGGCAACGTCCCGGACGCGCTGAAACCCGTCTCCGTGCGCACCCTCGACCTCGGCCTGCTGCAGGCGGGGGCAGGCGTGAAGGGCGAGTTCGAACAGCGGCTGAAGAACATTATTGAGGCGGTACAGCAGTCCCCATTGCCCGTGCTGCTGTTTATTGACGAGGCCCATACCATTATTGGCGCGGGCAACCAGGCGGGCGGGGCCGATGCGGCCAACCTGCTGAAACCGGCACTGGCCCGCGGGGAACTGCGCACCATTGCCGCCACCACCTGGAGCGAGTACAAGCAGTACTTCGAGCGCGACGCCGCGCTGGAGCGCCGCTTCCAGATGGTGAAAGTGGACGAGCCGGACGACGACACCGCCTGCCTGATGCTCAGGGGCCTGAAATCCCGCTACGCTGAGCACCATGGGGTGCACATCAGCGATGAGGCGGTGCGAGCCGCCGTCACGCTCTCCCGCCGCTACCTGACAGGCCGCCAGCTGCCGGATAAGGCGGTGGACCTGCTGGACACCGCCTCCGCCCGCATCCGCATGAGTCTTGATATGGTGCCGGAGCCGCTGACCCGCCTGAAGGCGCAGCTCACGGCCCTGGATATGGAGAAGCAGGCGCTGCTGGAAGATACCGCACTGGGCAACAGCAACCACGGCGAACGCCTTGCCGCCATCGAACAGGACGAAGTCCGTATTATCCTGCAGCTTGACCAGCTGGAAACACAGTACGGCCAGGAGCTGAAGCTGACGGAAGCGCTTCTTGCCTGCCGCACAGATATCTCGCGCCAGGCAGAAACGGCGGATTTGCAGAACCAGCTCACGGCTGTTCAGCAGCCCACCCCGCTGCTGGGGCTGGATGTGGACGTCCGCACCGTTGCCACGGTGATTGCCGACTGGACCGGCGTGCCGCTTTCTTCGCTGATGAAGGATGAGCAGACGGAGCTGCTGAGCCTGGAAGCGAGCCTGGGCAGGCGCGTGGTGGGCCAGGACGCGGCGCTGAACGCCATCGCACAGCGCCTGCGCGCCAGTAAAACGGGCCTGGCGCCGGAGAACGGTCCGCAGGGCGTGTTCCTGCTGACCGGGCCGAGCGGCACCGGCAAGACCGAAACCGCGCTGGCGCTGGCAGACGTGCTGTACGGCGGTGAAAAATCGCTGATTACCATTAACCTCTCCGAATACCAGGAGCCGCACACCGTGTCGCAACTGAAGGGCTCGCCTCCGGGCTACGTCGGTTACGGTCAGGGCGGCATTCTTACCGAAGCGGTGCGCAAACGCCCGTACAGCGTGGTCCTGCTCGATGAGGTGGAGAAGGCACACCAGGATGTGATGAACCTGTTCTACCAGGTCTTTGACCGCGGTTTTATGCGCGACGGTGAAGGCCGGGAAATCGACTTCCGCAACACCGTTATCCTGATGACCTCGAACCTCGGCAGCGACCACATCATGCAGCTGCTGGAGGAACAGCCGGAGGCCACCGAATCCGACCTGCATGAACGGCTGCGCCCGCTGCTGCGCGACCACTTCCAGCCTGCGCTGCTGGCCCGCTTCCAGACGGTGATTTACCGGCCGCTCAGCGAGAGCGCCATGCGCACCATCGTGGAAATGAAGCTCGGGCAGGTGAGCCGGCGCCTGCACCGTCACTACGGGCTGACCACTAAAATCGATGAGAGCCTGTATGACGCGCTGACGGCGGCCTGCCTGCTGCCGGATACCGGTGCGCGCAACGTCGACAGCCTGCTCAATCAACAAATTCTGCCTGTGCTGAGCCAGCAGTTGCTGACCCGTATGGCCGACAGACAAAAACCACAGTCGTTACACCTGAGCTGGAGCGAAGAAGCGGGCATCGGTCTGGAATTTGACGTTCAGGAGGGAGTGGACGCATGAGTAATAATCCTCCGTTAAGATTCAGCCATAACCACCACCTGCTTTCGGTGAAGGGCTGTGACGCAGAGTCCGATGTGCTGGCGTTTGAAGGCGATGAAGCCCTGAGCACACCGTTCCGCTACCGTATTGAGTTCACCAGCGGTAACCACGCCATCAGCAGGGAGATGATGCTGATGAAACCCGGTTCGCTGACGCTGCAGGCCCCGGTAGACCAGGGTTACGGCATCAAAGTGCAGCAGCCGGTGCGGGTGATTCAGGGGGTGGTGACCGGTTTTGAGCGCCTGGGCACGTCAAAAGACGAAACGCATTACGCCCTGACCCTCCAGCCACGCCTGGCGCTGCTCGACCGTTCGCACCAGAACGCCATTTACCAGGACATG
>NZ_JAIWJZ010000097.1:0-370 GCF_020216105.1 Enterobacter sp. K16B | reverse complement strand
GGCTACGAACCGAGCGGTCGGAGGTTCGAATCCTCCCGGATGCACCATTTACTGTTTCTAAAAGCATTTCCCCGATGCATCCGTAGCTCAGCTGGATAGAGTACTCGGCTACGAACCGAGCGGTCGGAGGTTCGAATCCTCCCGGATGCACCATTTACTATTTCTGAAAGCAGTTCCCTGATGCATCCGTAGCTCAGCTGGATAGAGTACTCGGCTACGAACCGAGCGGTCGGAGGTTCGAATCCTCCCGGATGCACCATCTATTACTTCATATTGCTTTAGAAGTGATATGAATATCGAGCAGTACAGTAGTAAATCCCGATGCATCCGTAGCTCAGCTGGATAGAGTACTCGGCTACGAACCGAGCGG
>NZ_JAIWJZ010000096.1:0-21279 GCF_020216105.1 Enterobacter sp. K16B | reverse complement strand
CCGTCGTGAGACGGGCCTTTTTCTTTTCTGGTTGATTGAGCACCGCGGTTGACCGGTGTGCGTTTTCATGGGGTCATGGCTATTCCTTAGCCATCATTTTGCTGATCATTGCCGTGAACTGCTTGCGCTCATTCTCGGTTAAACGTCCTAAAAACGCTTCATCCACCGCGTTGCCCACCGGTTTACAGCCTGCAAGCAGGGCTTCACCTTCTGGTGTCAGGAAGACAAAGCGGCGGCGCTTATCTGCCGGGTCGTGCTCGCGTTTGACCAGCCCGCGCGCCTCCATGCGGCTCAGCATTTCCGCCAGAGTCGCTTTCGTGCTGACCGCCACTTCAGTCAATGCCACCTGTTCAATACCCGGATGCTCAGCAATTGAGCGCATCACCGCATATTGCGGCTTGGTCAGTTCCGGTAAGGCATGTTGCCACTGCGCGGTATGCTGTTGAAAAAGCTGACGTAACAGGTGGAACGCCTCTTGTCTTAGTTCCATGAACACTCCGACGGAAAAAATCTCCCTCTATCATAGCCGCTATTGCTCTGGATTTTAACGCAGCAACTTTTAGCAATTCGTGTGATCGTGTACGAACGATCTTGTCAGAAAAACGATCCGGGAGTAGTTTATCTATAATGTTCGTGTGCGAACAAAATATTGAGGTGCTGAATGAGATTGATCGTGGGAATGACGGGGGCAACGGGGGCTCCGCTGGGCGTGGCGCTGCTGCAGGCGCTGCGGGAAATGCCGGAGGTGGAGACCCACCTGGTGATGTCGAAGTGGGCAAAAACCACCATTGAGCTGGAAACGTCCTGCACCGCGCAGGATGTCGCTGCTCTGGCTGACGTGGTCCACAGCCCGGCGGACCAGGCCGCGACCATCTCCTCCGGTTCGTTTCGCACCGACGGCATGATCGTCATTCCCTGCAGCATGAAAACGCTGGCGGGCATCCGTGCCGGTTACGCCGAAGGGCTGGTGGGCCGTGCGGCCGATGTGGTGCTGAAAGAGGGGCGCAAGCTGGTGCTGGTTCCCCGTGAAACGCCGCTCAGCACCATTCATCTGGAAAACATGCTCGCACTTTCCCGCATGGGTGTGGCGATGGTGCCGCCCATGCCTGCGTATTACAACCATCCGCAAACCGCCGATGACATCACCTGGCATATCGTGACGCGCGTGCTTGATCAGTTTGGTCTGGAGCATAAAAAAGCGCGCCGCTGGAACGGGTTACGCGAAGCGAAACATTTTTCACAGGAGAATAAAGATGGCATTTGATGATTTGAGAAGCTTCCTGCAGGCGCTCGATGAGCAAGGGCAACTGCTGAAAATTGAGGAAGAGGTGAACGCCGAGCCAGATCTGGCGGCGGCAGCCAACGCGACGGGACGCATCGGTGACGGCGCGCCGGCGTTGTGGTTCGATAACATTCGCGGCT
This sequence comes from Enterobacter sp. K16B, assembly GCF_020216105.1. Taxonomy (NCBI): domain Bacteria; kingdom Pseudomonadati; phylum Pseudomonadota; class Gammaproteobacteria; order Enterobacterales; family Enterobacteriaceae; genus Enterobacter; species Enterobacter sp. K16B. Next base: position 19,857 of record NZ_JAIWJZ010000096.1, on the reverse strand, counting down.
TCACCGATGCCCGGGTGGTGATGAACACGATAGGCTCCTGGCAGAACCATGCCATCTCAATGGGGCTTCCGGCCAATACGCCGGTGAAAAAACAGATCGACGAGTTTATTCGTCGCTGGGATAAATTCCCCGTCACGCCTGAACGGCGGGCTAATCCGGCCTGGGCGCAGAATACGGTCGACGGTGAGGACATTAACCTGTTCGATATTCTGCCGCTGTTTCGCCTGAACGACGGTGACGGTGGTTTCTATCTCGACAAAGCGTGCGTAGTCTCACGCGATCCGCTCGACCCGGATAATTTCGGCAAGCAGAACGTCGGGATCTACCGCATGGAAGTGAAGGGCAAGCGTAAGCTTGGCCTGCAGCCGGTACCGATGCACGATATCGCCCTGCATCTGCACAAAGCGGAAGAGCGCGGTGAAGATCTGCCGGTGGCGATTACGCTCGGCAACGATCCCATTATCACTCTGATGGGCGCGACGCCGCTTAAATACGATCAATCCGAGTATGAAATGGCGGGTGCGCTGCGTGAAAGCCCGTACCCGATAGCCACCGCGCCGCTGACCGGCTTTGATGTGCCGTGGGGCTCTGAAGTGATCCTGGAAGGGGTGATTGAGGGCCGTAAACGTGAAATCGAAGGGCCGTTCGGTGAGTTTACCGGGCACTATTCCGGCGGGCGTAACATGACGGTAGTGCGAATTGATAAGGTCTCTTACCGCACCCAACCGATTTTCGAATCTCTCTACCTTGGCATGCCGTGGACCGAGATTGACTATCTGATGGGGCCGGCTACCTGTGTGCCGCTCTACCAGCAGCTGAAAGCAGAATTCCCGGAAGTGCAGGCGGTGAACGCGATGTACACCCACGGTCTGCTGGCGATTATCTCCACCAAAAAACGTTACGGCGGCTTTGCCCGCGCGGTCGGTTTACGCGCTATGACCACGCCGCACGGTCTGGGCTACGTGAAGATGGTGATTATGGTGGATGAGGATGTCGATCCGTTCAACCTCCCGCAGGTGATGTGGGCGCTGTCGTCGAAAGTAAACCCGGCAGGGGATCTGGTGCAACTGCCGAATATGTCGGTGCTTGAACTCGATCCGGGCTCCAGCCCGGCAGGCATTACCGACAAACTGATTATCGATGCCACCACGCCTGTGGCACCGGACAACCGTGGCCATTATAGCCAGCCGGTACAGGATCTTCCTGAAACCAAAGCCTGGGCTGAAAAACTGACCGCCATGCTGGCAGCACGTCAATAAGGAGGAAAAGATGATTTGTCCACGTTGTGCCGATCAACATATTGAAGTGATGGCAACCTCACCGGTGAAAGGGGTCTGGACGGTTTATCAGTGCCAGCATTGTCTGTATACCTGGCGCGATACCGAACCGCTGCGTCGTACCAGCCGCGAGCACTATCCGGAAGCGTTTCGTATGACGCAGAAGGATATTGATGAGGCACCGCAGGTGCCAACGATCCCGCCGTTGTTGTAAAAAAAAGCCCGGTAAGCGCATCGCTACCGGGCAAATACCGCAGAGAACTAAACCAGACTCTTCAACCGATAAATCCACTCCAGCGCCTGGCGCGGCGTCAGGGAATCCGGGTCGAGATTCTCCAGCGCTTCCACCGCCGGTGATGTCTCTTCCGCAGGCGCCAGCAGCGACATCTGCGTGCCATCAATTTGCGTCGCTGCCGCGTTGGGGGACAGGCTTTCCAGCTCACGCAGCTTCTGACGCGCGCGCTTGATCACCTCTTTCGGTACCCCTGCCAGCGCCGCGACGGCCAGGCCATAGCTCTTGCTCGCTGCGCCATCCTGCACTGTGTGCATGAAGGCGATGGTGTCGCCATGCTCCAGCGCATCAAGGTGAACGTTAGCCACCCCTTCCATTTTTTCCGGCAGCTGCGTCAGCTCGAAATAGTGGGTAGCGAACAGCGTCATGGCTTTGATTTTATTCGCGAGACTTTCCGCGCAGGCCCAGGCCAGCGACAGACCATCATAGGTTGATGTTCCGCGTCCCACTTCGTCCATCAGCACCAGGCTGTGCTCCGTCGCGTTATGCAGAATGTTAGCCGTTTCGGTCATCTCGACCATAAAGGTTGAGCGACCGCTCGCCAGATCGTCCGCTGCACCCACGCGGGTAAAGATCCGGTCGATGGGGCCAATCTCCACTTTTTGCGCCGGAACGTAGCTACCAATATAGGCGAGCAGGGCAATCAGTGCCGTCTGGCGCATATAGGTACTCTTACCGCCCATGTTCGGACCGGTAATGATCAGCATTCTTCGCTGCGGTGACAGGCTCAGCGGGTTGGCGATGAACGGTTCATTCAACACTCGCTCAACCACCGGGTGACGGCCTTCGGTAATACGAATGCCGGGTTTGTCGGTAAAGGTTGGGCAGGTATAATTCAGCGTTTCAGCGCGCTCAGCCAGGTTCACCAGCACGTCCAGCTCTGCCAGCGCACTGGCGCTTAACTGCAGGTCGGCCAGATGCGGCATCAGCATGTCGAACAGCTCGTCATACAGCTGTTTTTCCAGCGCCAGCGCTTTGCCTTTGGAGGTGAGGACTTTGTCTTCGTACTCTTTCAGCTCGGGAATAATATAGCGTTCAGCGTTTTTGAGCGTCTGGCGACGCACATAGTGAATCGGTGCCAGATGGCTCTGCCCGCGGCTGATCTGAATATAGTAACCGTGTACCGCGTTATAGCCGACCTTCAGGGTGTCGAGTCCAAGACGTTCGCGCTCGCGGATTTCCAGTTTATCAAGATAGTCCGTCGCGCCGTCGGCCAGCGCGCGCCATTCGTCCAGCTCCGCATTGTAGCCAGGGGCAATCACGCCGCCATCACGAACAAGTACCGGAGGCGCATCGATAATGGCGCGTTCGAGCAGCTCGCGAAGCTCGGTAAATTCGCCCATGGTGTCGCGGAGTTTCTGTACCGGCTCGCTGTCAACGTCACTCAACTGAGCACGCAGCTCTGGCAGTTGCTGGAACGCGTGACGCATCCGCGCGAGATCGCGTGGACGCGCGGTCCGCAGAGCCAGACGGGCCAGGATACGCTCCAGGTCGCCCACCTGGCGCAGGACGGGCTGTATCTCGGTATAGCGATCCTGCAACGCGGCAATCGTCTGCTGACGGCAAACAAGCGTCCCGGTATCGCGAATCGGCATGTGCAGCCAGCGTTTCAGCATGCGGCTGCCCATGGGTGTCACCGTACTGTCGAGGACCGAGGCAAGCGTATTTTCGACGCCCCCCGCCAGGTTCTGGGTGATCTCCAGATTACGGCGCGTGGCGGCATCCATGATGATGCTGTCCTGCTGACGCTCCATGGTGATCGAGCGGATATGCGGCAGGGCGGTGCGCTGGGTATCTTTCACGTACTGCAGGAGGCAACCTGCCGCACACAGCCCGCGTGGGGCATTTTCGACACCAAAGCCAATCAGATCGCGGGTGCCAAACTGCAGATTCAGCTGCTGGCGCGCGGTATCAATTTCAAACTCCCACAGCGGACGACGGCGTAACCCGCGGCGGCCTTCAATGAGCGCCATTTCGGCAAAATCTTCGGCATAGAGCAATTCTGCCGGATTGGTGCGCTGCAGTTCAGCAGCCATCGTTTCACGGTCAGCCGGTTCACTCAGACGAAAACGTCCGGAGCTGATGTCGAGCGTCGCGTAGCCAAAGCCTTTCCCGTCCTGCCACAGTGCGGCAAGCAAATTATCCTGACGCTCCTGCAGCAGAGCTTCATCACTGATGGTGCCTGGCGTGACGATACGCACGACTTTGCGTTCCACCGGACCTTTGGACGTCGCGGGATCGCCGATCTGTTCGCAGATGGCGACGGACTCCCCCTGATTCACCAGCTTCGCCAGGTAATTTTCTACCGCATGATGGGGGATACCAGCCATAGGAATAGGCTCACCCGCCGATGCACCACGTTTGGTCAGCGAGATGTCGAGCAGCTGCGATGCACGCTTAGCATCGTCATAAAACAGCTCGTAAAAATCGCCCATACGGTAAAACAGCAGGATTTCCGGATGCTGTGCTTTCAGCTTCAGATACTGCTGCATCATGGGGGTATGGGCGTCGAAATTGTCTAGTGTGCTCATGGAGTTATGATGTCCATTTCTTTGAATATAAACCGTTTTGAGCGGCTCAGTGGCCGTTTGTTCCTTCTATTGTCGCATGAAAAAAAGGTACGGCGCAGAAAAATGTCGTCGCTTTACGAGGCATCTTCCGACACTAACTCAATGACTATTTTTCCATGCTCAACGCCCACGCGAACCCGGGAGTGGGTGGTAAACCCTGCCTGTTCAAGCCAGTCTCCTTTTAAGCTCAGCGCCGCATGCACGCTGTAGCGCTTCGGTATCTTGGTATTGCGGTCTTCATGGCGCTTTCTGAAATATCCCACTGTTAAATGGCGATAGGGTTTGTTGATAGCGAGTTCTTGCATAGGGTCTCCCGACAACACGGATAAAAGTCATTACTGATGCCTGTATAAAATACCAGTGATTGTCTGGCGGTGCAGGGCTAAAACTGGAATCAGGCTTCAGAAAACCGCATGCAAAAACTGAAATTCTGCATTGAAAGGTGTATTATTTTTGCACTTTATTGTTCGGTAAGTCGCTATGTCCGGTAAACGAATTTCACGCGAAAAAGAGACCATCGCGAAAATGATCGCGCTGTATCAGAAGCAGTGTCCTCAGGCCTCTGCGGAAGAGGGGCATTATCAGGCGCTGAATGCCTACGCCGATAAGCGTCTGGATAAATGCGTATTTGGTGAAGAAAAGCCTGCCTGCAAACAGTGTCCGGTGCACTGCTACCAGCCTGCAAAACGGGAAGAGATGAAGCAGATTATGCGCTGGGCTGGCCCGCGTATGTTATGGCGTCACCCGATCCTGACCGTTCGTCATCTGATCGATGACCGTCGTCCCGTGCCGGAGCTGCCTGAAAAGTATCGCCCGAAAAAGTGACCGGTTCAGCGTCTCAGCGGGCGGCAAATCACGTTCAGGGCCAGCGCGCTGCAGAGTGGGAAAAGGGCCAGCAGCAGCCAGGGATACATTGCCTGCGTTGAGGGCACCAGCGCGCGATCCAGCAGGCTACCAAACAACAAGTTTCCTGCCAGTACCGCAATGCCGCCAGCGGTGGCGAGTGCGCCATAATGTGCCCCCAGCGTGGACTCTTCGGCAAAGCGCGGGACCAGATCCTTAGCCGATGGCACCAGCAGCATCTGTCCCAGCGTCAGCAGGGTCACGAAACAGATCGACGGCAGCAGGCGCAGCCAGCCCTCTGGCGGTGCCGTCGACGCAAACATTGCCACGCTTGCAAAGGCGGCGGAGAGCAGCAAAAAGCCCACCGGCAGGATCCTCACAGCGCCCACACGCCGGGCGAAACGCGCCAGCGGCAACTGTAAGGTGATGATCAGAACGGAGGCCAGCATAAAAAGCGGGCCGAGATCTTTCTCGTTACCGCCAGAGCGCTGGATCTCTACCGGCAGCGCCAGATAGAGCTGGTTATAGCTTAAAAGCCACGAACTGTAGGCAATGATAAAGGCGACAAAGCGGGGCTGGCGGAACGTCGTCCACCAGGGAACGAGCTTTAGCGTCTGCGCGGCGTGGCGTGACGCGGGCAGGCAAAAATAGAGCACCACCAGCGCAACGATAAAGACGCCTGCCCCCGCGAGAGCCACCTGACGAAAGCCCAGGCCGGTTAGCAGGGCGCCGGCAACCGGGCCCAGTACGGCAGCGAGTTCCCCGCAAACCGCAAAGAGCGCGAACCACTCCGCCCGGCTTCGTTTACCTTTCGCCTCGCTGTGCGTGCCTGCTTTCGCCAGCAATGCCTCAATAGACGGAGAAAACAGCGCGCCGCCCACGCCTGTCAGACACGCGCCCAGAATAATCGGCCACAGCGATTCCCCGAACGCCAGCAGCAGATAGCCCGCGACGCGGATAACACACCCGCTCAGGATCACGACTTTTGCGCCAAAGCGGTCCGAGAGCGCGCCCCCGACGATAAACATCCCCTGCTGGGAGAACGTGCGTAGCCCCAGGATCAGCCCGATCAGCCCGCCGGAGAGCAGCATATCGTCGCGCAGGAATATCGCCAGGAAGGGGACAACGGCGTAAAAGCCAATGTTAAAAACAAACTGGCTGCCCAGTAAAACGGGCGGCCAGAGCGCGGTGGCAGGGCGAAGGGGCATCGTTGTTCACTCGCCCCTAAACGATAAAGTGGATATGCTTTTTGCCATGGAACGGCGAGATTTCGATTTTGGTTTTTACCCGGAAAACATCCCAGAGCAGCGCCTCGGAGAGAATCTCCTGCGGCGTTCCTGTGGCCACAATTTGCCCTTTCTGCATCACAATCAGCGAGTCACAGAACATCGAGGCGTGGTTGAGATCGTGGATGGCGACAATGCTGGTGACCGGTAATTCGCTGATCAACTGCATCAGCTGCATCTGATGATGAATATCCAGGTGGTTGGTCGGTTCATCGAGCAGGATTTCCGTCGGGGTCTGGGCCAGGGCGCGGGCAATATGGACGCGCTGGCGCTCGCCGCCAGAGAGGCTCAGCCAGCCCTGATCGCTTTTATCCAGCATATCCACCCGTTGCAGTGCGGCGGTGACGGTTTCGTCATCATCCCTGCTCCAGTTGGAAAAAGCGGAGTGGTGCGGAATACGCCCGAGCTTCACCACGTCGCGCACGCGCATGTTCGCGTCGGTCATCCCGTGCTGTTCAACGAAGGCCACCCGGCGGGCAAGCTGTTTTTTGGCGATGCGGGCGATGTCCTGACCGTCCAGGGTAACGCTGCCGCTGTCCGGGCGGCGCAGACCAGCCAGAATGCGCAGAAGCGATGATTTACCGCAGCCGTTGGGGCCAAGCAAGCCGACCGTTTCCCCGCGAGACACCGTCAGCGAAACGTCATTAACGATGACTTTTTTACCCACCTTCCAGGTAATATGTTCAGCGCAGATACTCATCACTTATTCCTTGAGCGGTAGATAATCACGGCAAAGAACGGAACGCCAACCAGCGCGGTCACGACGCCGACGGGCAGGCTTTGCGGGGCGATCAGCATGCGCGAAGCGATGTCCGCCAGCACCATCAGGATCGCCCCTGCCAGCGCGCTGGCGATCAGCAATGTACGATGCAGCGGCCCGAACAGGAAACGCATGACGTGCGGCACCACCAGCCCGACAAAGCCGATTGAGCCCGCCATACTGACGATGGTCGCGGTGATCAGCGCGGTGGTGGTAAAGAGCGCCAGACGTACCCACGGGACGGCGATGCCCAGCGACGCCGCGGCGTCATCGCCGAACGTAAAGGCATCCAGCGCCCGGGAATAGTAGAGGCACACGGCTAACCCAATCAGCACCACCACCAGGGCAAGCTGGAATTCGGGCCAGCGCACGCCGCTGAAACTGCCCAGCAGCCAGAACATCACGTCACGCGCCTGCTGGGCGCTGGCGGAAGTGCTGATGGTGTAGGCGGTAATGGCGTTGAAAAGCTGCGAGGCCGCAACGCCCGCCAGAATGGTTCGTTCATTTCCGCCACGCGCGCCGTTGGTCAGAAACGCGACAAACGCAAAGGCGGCGAACGCCCCGGCAAAGGCACCCGCAGAAAGCGACACCGCGCCGGTGCCGATCCCCAACACCACCACGGAGACCGCGCCAGTCGACGCGCCGGCGGATACGCCGAGCACGTATGGCTCCGCCAGCGCGTTCTTCAGCAGGCTCTGCAATACGGCGCCGCAGATGGCCAGCCCCGCGCCGCAGCAGGCTGCCACCAGCGCGCGGCTCAGGCGAAAGTCCCAGATGACGCTCTCATAGATACGGTTGAGCGGAACCCCGGTGAGCCCCATTTTATTGCTGATGGCATAAAAGACGTTCTGCAGCGGAATGGACAGCTCGCCGACGCTGACGCTCAGCGCGATAACCAGAAATAGCAGGACAAAGGCAAGCAAACACGAGGTCGTCAGAACCAGGCTCTGCCTGGCCTGAAGGACGGCGGTGGTCATCAGTTCAGCCCCAGTTTTCTGAGCTGTTCGCCAACCTGCTGAGCCCCGTAAATCGTGCGGATCGTCGGGTTCATCGCCTGGCCGTCCATCACCACGATATGACCCTTTTTCACCGCGTCCAGCTGGCTGACTGCCGGATCGCTTTTGAGGAATTTGATTTTTTCTTCCGCGTTATCCAGTGCCCAGCGGTTGCGGTCGAGGCTTGAGACCACAATGACATCTGGATTAGCGGCAATAATGCTTTCCCAGCCCACGGTTGGCCATTCGGTCTCGGAGGTGATGGCGTTATGGCCGCCCAGCAGGCTGGCAATAAATCCGGAAGGGCTATTTTTACCGCCGACGTAGGCGTCCGCAGACGGGGAGGAGCTTGAGAACCAGAAAACAAAGGAGAGATCTTTTTTGTTTTTACTGAATTCCTGGCGCAGGTCAGCCTCACGTTTTTTGAAATCGGCAATCACGGCCTGACCGCGATCTTCCACGTTAAAGATTTTGGCGAAATCCTCAATCTCCTGATAGAGATAGGTCATATCCCACAGTTTCTGGCGGCTGCCGTACATATCGCCGGTGGCTTTTTTGGTCGCGCACATGCCCGGGGACACGTAGCTGTTCACGCCCAGAGTCATCAGATCGTCGCGTTTGGCAACCTTACTTTCAGGCCCCAGCAGCAGGGGAGTCTGCGCGGGGACAAAGTCAGGATTTTGTGCGAGAACAGATTCAAGCGTAGGAATTTCTACCGTCAGGGTTTTAATTTTCGCGTTCTGTTCAGCCAGCTGCGGCAGCACTTTGGTCGGCCAGAAGGCGCTGGCCTTCACTTTGTCTTCCAGGCCCAGCAGGAGCAAAATTTCGACGGTATTCTGACCCAGGGCCACGACGCGTTCCGGCGCTTTAGTGAATGTCTCTTTATAGCCACAATTTTCAATGGTCAGAGGATATGTGGTTGCCAGAGCAGAACTGACCGACGCAACCGCCAGGCCTAACGCGCAGATGACCTTCTTCATGAAACGCTACCCTTGATTAATATTATTATTGATGCAAATGAAACTCATTATTAAGGCGGAATTTTATACAGAGGAAACGATTTTGTGTCAATGAGGGACAATTGCGCAGGGTGACAAAAGGCGGTGTCAGAAAACACCGCCGGGATAAGGTGTTAGACCAGGCTCTCTTTATCGATCCCAAGACGCTTCATGCGCGACAGCAGGGTGGTGCGTTTTAACCCCAGTCGCTGGGCGGCACCTTTCGGTCCGGCGACCACGCCGTTGGTCTCTTTCAGCACGCGCATAATGAGCTGATATTCATCTTCTCCCTCTTTTGCCGTCTCGGCGGCGGGCGCGGTTACGTCAGGCAGCGTAACTTCAGGCAGGGAGAGTTGCAGCACATTGCCGCGCGTCAGCAGCACCGCACGTTCGATGACGTTTTCCAGCTCGCGCACGTTGCCGGGCCATTCCATCGAGGAGAGGGTGCGTAACGTCTCGGCAGGAATACTGTCGATGTTGCGCCCCATCCGGCGGGCAATCTTCGCGGTAAACGCTTTGACCAGCAGGGGGATATCTTCCGGCCGTTCGCGCAGCGGCGGCAGGCAGATCGGGAACACGTTCAGGCGATAGTAGAGATCGCTGCGAAACTCGCGGTCGGCGACCATTTTTTTCAGGTCGCGGTTGGTGGCGGCAATCAGCCGCACGTCAGTCTGGATAAGCTTGTTGCTGCCCAGGCGCTCAAATTCCTGCTCCTGCAGGACGCGCAGCAGTTTTGGCTGTAGCTCCAGCGGCATATCGCCCACTTCGTCGAGGAACAGCGAGCTTTTGTCGGCCAGTTCAAAGCGGCCCAGACGCTGGCTGCTGGCCCCGGTGAACGCGCCGCGTTCGTGACCGAACAGATCGCTTTCCAGCAGCCCCGCTGGCATGGCTGCGCAGTTCATCTTCACCATCCGTCGGCTGTTGCGGTTGCTCAGGTTGTGAATGGCGCGGGCTATCAGCTCTTTACCCGTGCCGGTTTCGCCCAGAATCAGCACCGTGCTGTCGCTTTGCGCCACCATCTCCACCTGCTTGAGCACGCTGTACATCGCATCGCTGCGCCCGATGATTTCACCAAACTCGCTGTCCACGTTGTTGAGCTGTTCGGTCAGGGCGAGGTTCTCATCCACCAGCCGCTCTTTCAGGCGATGAATCTCCTGATAGGCGAGGGCGTTATCCAGGGCGATGGAAATACGCTCGGCGATCTGACGCAGCAGCTTCAGGTTGGCGGTGGTAAATACTCCCTCCTCACACTGGGCCAGCTTTAGCACGCCGAGCATGGTGTCGCCGGACATCAGCGGCAGCAGGCACAGGGTCTGGATTTTGTTGCCCCAGGTGTTAAACAGCATCCGCTCGTAGGGTGCCACCGTATCCTGCTCGTTCAGGTTGAGCAGGAGGATCTCTTTGCTTTTAAAGACCCGCTCGGAAAGCGTACCGGCTTCGTCCACTTCACTCTGCTCATGGGCAGGGTTAGCCTCATCCAGATAGTGGGTGGAGTAGATGTTCAGCTTGCCCTTACGGTGCCCCCGCAGCGCAATACTGATGGCGTCGATTTTGAAATAGTGGTGGATCTCTTTTGACACCTCGCTGACCAGCTCATCCATATCGAGCCTGGAGAGCACGGCGTTGGTGATGGCGACCAGAATACGAAAGTTGTCGCGCTCGCGGCTCAGCAGGTCGTAATCGACGTTATTGTTCACGCGGCTTTGGATCTGCTCCGCGACGACGGCCACAATCTGGGTGAAGGTATGCAGGCGCTCGTATTCCGCCTCGCTCCACGGCTGGTCGGTGGTGCGGATAAACTCGCAGCCGCCAAAAATCTGGCCCTCTGCCGCCAGCGGCAACATGCAGTAATGCCCGAAGGGCTGATACAGATTGCTCTCCGCCAGCCGCGGCCACGCCTGTCGGAACGCCTCAAAGTTGCAGTGCAGCGCTTCAGGCCGGGAGAGAATGCGGCGCACCGGGCCATGGGCCAGATACGTTTCATCCTCGTATTCAAACGTTTTGCCATTATCACGCGTTGCGTAGTAGCTCGCGCGATGCGTACCGCTATGCCAGAGCACAATCGCGGCGCTGTCGGCCAGCGCCGATTGCCTGACCAGACGCGTCAGGGCATCGCTCAGCGCGCCGAGATCGGGCTGCTGTAAAAGTGTGCGCGTGATGTCAAACAGCCCCTGCTGTCCAAGATCGCTCATCGGTGTATATGGCATAGTGCTTTCCAGTAGAAACGAGCAAAAATTCCACGCTGGCCGCTTATGGCGCGGCCTAGCAAATTCGGGGTAAGGGTTCCGCGTGCGGCAAATCCAGCGTCCGTTTCACGCCATACAGCCCGGTCAGGCGCACCCCTTTGCGCTCAACCACTTCACCAATTATCGCCGCCTCGTGTCCAAACGGATGTGCCCGCAGCTGTTCCAGAACGGTGGGTGCAGAAGCGCGTTCAACGCCAATCACCAGCTTGCCTTCGTTGGCAAAGTTGAGCGGGTCAAGCCCCAGCAGCTCACACAGACCACGAACGGCGGGCGTTACGGGCAGGCTGCGCTCGGTGAGTTCAATCCCGCATCCGCAGCTTGCCGCAAATTCATGGACCACGGCATTCACGCCGCCGCGCGTGGCGTCCCGGAGCGCTTTCACGCCGGGAACTGCACGCAGCGTCTGGATCAGCGGGGTCAGCACCGCGCAGTCGCTGCGCAGTTCACCGTCCAGCCCCAGACCTTCGCGCAGGTTGAGGATGGTCGCGCCGTGGCAGCCCAGCGTGCCGGTCACGATCAGCACGTCGCCTGTGCTGAGGCGCTGCGCGCCCCAGTGAATATCGGCGGGGATCGCCCCGATGCCGGCGGTGTTGATAAACAGCTTGTCGGCCGCGCCGCGCTGCACCACTTTGGTATCGCCGGTGACGATAGCTATCCCTGCCTCGCGGGCGGTCTGCGCCATACTGTTGACCACCACCGTGAGCGTCTCCATCGCTAACCCCTCTTCGAGGATAAATCCGCAGGAGAGGTAGCGCGGAATGGCACCGCTGACGGCGATGTCGTTCGCCGTGCCGCAGACAGCGAGCTTGCCGATATCGCCGCCCGGGAAGAACAGCGGGTCAATCACGTAGCTGTCGGTGGAGAAGGCCAGCCTGTCGCCCTGCGCGGTGAGGGTCGCGAGGTCAATGCGCGCCTGGTCTTCCTGCTCGGCGAGCCAGGGGTTGCTGAAGGCCTCCATAAACAGCCGGTTAATCAGCTGCTGCATCGCCTGTCCGCCGCTGCCGTGCGCCATTTCAACCGTCTTCATGCTTCACTCTCCTGGTTGCGATACTGATACCACGCGGCACACGCCCCTTCGGAGGAGACCATCAGCGCGCCAAACGCCGTTTGCGGGTTACAGGTGTTGCCGTATAGTGGGCAATGATGAGGCTTGCATTTACCGGTGAGCACCTCGCCGCAGCGGGCCCGCGGATCGTCGCAAACCTGCTGCGGCTGCGGGCGGAAATGCGCTTCGGCGTCGAACGCGCGATAGGCCGGCGTCAGGCGCACGCCGGATTCGGCAATCAGTCCCAGGCCACGCCATTCGCTGTCGCCTTCGACGCAAAACACGTCGGCTATCGCCTGCTGTGCCCGTTCATTTCCTGCATCCGGCACCACGCGGCGGTACTGGTTTTCCACGGTACTCAGGGCCGCTATTTTCTGCTCAACCAGCATGGTGACACCTTGCAGTAGATCAAGAGGTTCGAAACCAGCGACCACTAACGGACGATTGTACTGTTCAGCGATAAAACCGTAGGCATCTGTGCCAATCACCATGCTGACATGGCCCGGCGCCAGGAAGGCGTCAATCCCGTTTCCCGGCGCTTCCAGCAGGCTGCGTAGCGTGGGGATGAGCGTAATATGCTGGCAGAAGAAGAAAAAGTTATCGACGCTGCGCGCTTTCGCCTGCTGCAGCGTAATGGCGGTGGCGGGCATGGTGGTTTCAAACCCCAGGCCAAAAAACACGATTTTGCGCGTGGGGTTATCCGCTGCCAGCGTCAGGGCATCCATCGGCGAATAGACGATCCGGATGTCGGCTCCGCGTGCTTTTGCCTGCAGCAGCGAGCCGTTTTTCCCCGGAACGCGCATCGCGTCGCCAAAGGTGCAGAAAATGACGCCGGGCCGGCTGGCAATCTCGATACAGCTGTCGATGCGCCCCATCGGCAGCACGCAGACCGGACAGCCGGGGCCATGGATAAACTCGATGTTCTCCGGCAGCAGCTGGTCGAGGCCAAATTTGAAAATGGCGTGCGTATGTCCGCCGCACACCTCCATGATCCGCAGCGGGTTTTCCGCCGTGTAGTCCAGCAGCGCCGCACGCGTTTTCAGATGCCCGATAAGCTGCAGTACCTGCTCGGGCGCACGGTATTCATCCACGTAACGCATGATTATCGCTCCTCGCCATACAGCAGCGCCCCCACGTCCGGCTCCACGTCGAACATGTTCTGCAGCGCCTCCAGCGTGTCGCGGGCTTCCGTTTCGTTAATCACGCTCATGGCGAACCCCACGTGGACCAGCACCCACTGGCCGAGACGCGAGACGCCGGTTTCATCGCTGCTGCCCACCAGCGTCAGGTCGACGTCGCGCAGGATGCCGCAGACCTCAACTTTGGCCTGATTACCGTCAATGGCATGAATCTGTCCCGGTACGCCTATGCACATCGTTCGTTCTCCAGCCAGTGTAGCCAGCTGTCCATGCCGTCGCCGCGGGTAGCGGAGACCAGCAGGATCTCAATATCCGGGTTCACCTCGCGGGCCCAGGACAGGCATTTATCCACGTCGAAGTTCAGGTACGGCAGCAGGTCGACTTTGTTGAGCAGCATGATGGAGGCGGCGGCAAACATATGCGGGTACTTCAGCGGCTTGTCTTCGCCTTCGGTCACCGAAAGCACCGCGACTTTGTGCCGTTCGCCCAGGTCGAAGCTCGCCGGGCAGACCAGGTTACCGACGTTTTCAATAAACAAGATGCCGTTATCTTCAAGCGGCAGGCGCGGGGCGGCGTCGGCGATCATCTGCGCATCGAGATGGCAGCCCTTGCCGGTATTCACCTGGATCGCCGGGGTACCGGTTTCGCGAATGCGCGCCGCATCGTTAACGGTTTGCTGATCGCCTTCAATCACCGCACAGGAGACGCGCCCGTTCAGGCGGTTGAGCGTTTCCGTGAGCAGCGTGGTTTTGCCGGAGCCGGGGCTGGAGACCAGGTTCAGCACCAGCTGTCTGCGGGCGGCGAAGCGGGCACGGTTACGGTTGGCGATCTGGTTATTCTTGTCCAGTACGTTGATTTCCACCTCCAGCATCTGACGCTGGCTGATGCCCGGCGCGTGGGTACCCGCTTCGCCGTGGCCGTAGTGAAGATCGCCCGCATCGGATCGTTGCGGGGAGAAAGCGATCCCGGTCAATGCCGCAGAAGGGCGTGGGGCAGGTGCAAAGGGCGCGGAGCGAAACGCGGAGTGGGGGTGATGTTCATCCCCTTCTATATACAGGTTGCCTTCGGCGCAACCGCAGGTACTACACATACTTACTCCTTCTCGATTTCGAGGCGTTGGATCTGCATGCCGTCATCCGCCACGATACGAAGAAAGGTGCTCTGACACTGCGGACAGCGCTGTACCTTCGACGACAGCAGGGTGACGTACTGCTGACACTGCTCGCACCAGCACTCCGCCTGCTGCTCTTCAATATGCAGTTCGCAGCCTTCCGCCAGCGTGCCGCGGCACACCAGTTCAAAACAGAAGGTCAGGGCGCTGGTTTCGACGCAGGAAAACGCCCCGACCTTCAGCCAGACGCCGGTGACGCGTTTTGCGTGGTTTTGCACAGCCTGCTGTTCGATAAGTTCCAGAGCCCGCTGGCAGAGGGTGATTTCGTGCATGACGCCTCCTCAATGAATTGCGCCATTGAATGCAATAACAATGCCATCTTGATTTTTGTTAAGGCGTGTCGATGTCAACGCTGTCGAAATGACACGTCGACACCGCAAAGCTGACAGCCAGTTTTTAATTAAAACTATTAAAAATCAGCAGGATAAAAAGTGGCATGGAATCTGCTTAACAGCCGCTATCTCCATTAAACGGATACCTTTTATGACTATTTGGGAAATCAGCGAAAAAGCAGATTACATCGCGCAGCGTCATCAGCAGTTACAGGACCAGTGGCATCTTTACTGCAACTCTCTGGTTCAGGGCATCACCCTCTCGAAAGCGCGTCTTCACCATGCGATGAGCTGTGCGGCGCAGGGGGACATGCGCTTTGTCCTCTTCGGCCATTTCATCATCAATGTCACCCTGGCGGATAACTTCAACAGCCACACCATTGAGTACCACCTTGAGACAAAAGACGGCGAAAAACAGTGTATTGCGAAAGCACAGCTGATGGCCGACGGCATGGTGGACGGCCACGTCAGCAACCGCGATCGCCAGCAGGTGCTGGAGCACTATCTGGAAAAAATCGCCCCGGTTTATAACAGCCTGTACGCCGCCGTTGAACACGATCTCCCGGTCAACCTGAAGCAGCTGATGGACGGAAATGCCTCAGCGAACGTGGCCTGACCCCTGTGTGTCGAAAAGTGTCGACAAGACAGTTTTTCGTCAAAAATGACTATCACCAGAGGATGACCCGGTGAACCGTTTTGTAATTGCTGACTCGACGGTCTGTATTGGCTGTCGAACCTGTGAGGCGGCGTGTTCGGAAACGCATCGCCTGCATGGGCTGCAGTCCATGCCGCGCCTGCACGTCATGCGTAATGAAAAAGAGTCTGCCCCGCAGCTCTGCCATCACTGTGAAGATGCCCCTTGTGCGGGTGTCTGTCCCGTAAATGCCATCACCCGCGTGGACGGCGCTGTCCAGCTGAACGAAAGCCTGTGCGTAAGCTGCAAGCTGTGCGGCATTGCCTGCCCGTTCGGCGCCATTGAATTTTCCGGCAGCCGCCCGCTGCATATCCCGGCGAATGCCAACTCGCCAAAAGCCCCGCCCGCGCCGCCCGCGCCGCCTGCTCCGGCACGCGTCAGCACGCTGCTGGACTGGGTGCCCGGCATCCGCGCCGTTGCGGTGAAGTGCGATCTGTGCAGCTTTGATGAACAAGGCCCGGCCTGCGTGCGCACCTGCCCAACCAACGCGTTGATTCTGGTTAACATTCGCGACATCGCCCGTACCCGCAAGCGTAAACGCGAGCTGACCATCAACAGCGATTTTGGCGACCTTTCTCTGCTACAGACGCTTAACGAGGGGGCGAAATGAACGCGGCGATGATGATGACCAGCGCGGTAGCGTACTTTGCGGCCACCGCGGTTCTGGCGTGGCTTCTGTCATTCCATAAAACCCTGAGCGGCTGGGTCGCCGGGATTGGCGGGGCGGTCGGCAGCCTGATGACGCTGGCGGCAGGCGGGATGGTTCTGCTCGACGGACACACCGTGGACACGCTCATGCCGCTCATCCGTCACACCGTTGCGATCACGCCGCTGAACGCCATCTGGCTGGTGACGTTTGGCCTGTGCGGGCTGTTTATCAGCCTGTTCAATATCGACTGGCACCGCCATCAAAACACCAGGGCCAACGGCCTGCTGATTAATCTGCTGATGGCGACGGCGGTCTGCACCGTTACCGCCAGCAACCTCGGCGCACTGGTGGTGATGGCGGAGATCATGGCGCTCTGCGGCGTCTTCCTGACGGGGTGCAGTACCTCCGGCAAACTGTGGTTTGCGCTGGGACGCCTCGGGACGCTGCTGCTGGCGCTGGCCTGCTGGCGGGTGTGGCAACGCTTCGGCACGCTGGACTTCGCGGCGCTTAACGGTCAGCCGCTGGGCAGCGACGTCTGGCTGCTGGGCGTGGTGGGCTTTGGCCTGCTGGCCGGGATCATCCCGCTGCACGGCTGGGTGCCGCAGGCGCACGCGAATGCCTCAGCGCCCGCCGCTGCGCTCTTTTCCACGGTCGTGATGAAAGTCGGGCTGTTCGGCATTCTGACGATCACCCTGACCGGCGGCCAGCCGTCGCTGTGGTGGGGCGTGGTGTTGCTTCTCGCCGGTATGGTTACCGCCTTTGTCGGTGGGCTGTACGCGCTGATGGAACACAATATTCAGCGTCTTCTGGCGTATCACACCCTTGAAAATATCGGCATCATCCTGCTCGGTCTTGGCGCGGGCGTGACCGGTCTGGCGCTCAATCAACCGGCGCTGATTGCCGCCGGGTTTATCGGCGGTCTGTATCACCTCGTCAACCATAGCCTGTTCAAAAGCACCCTGTTCCTGGGGGCGGGAAGCGTCTGGTTCCGCACCGGTCATCGCGACATCGAAAAGCTCGGTGGCATTGGCAAAAAAATGCCGGTGATATCTCTCGCCATGCTGGTCGGGCTGATGGCGATGGCCGCGCTGCCGCCGCTGAACGGCTTTGCCGGGGAGTGGGTGATCTACCAGTCCTTCTTCGCGCTCGGCCAGAGCGAGGCGTTTATCGCCCGTCTGCTGGGGCCGCTGCTGGCGGTCGGGCTGGCGATTACCGGGGCGCTGGCAGTGATGTGCATGGCGAAAGTTTACGGCGTCACCTTCCTCGGCGCGCCGCGTACGCGTGAGGCGGAAAACGCCTGCTGCGCACCGGTACTGATGGGGACAAGCGTGGTTGCGCTGGCACTGTGCTGCATCGCGGGCGGCGTGGCCGCGCCGTGGCTGCTGCCGCTGCTGGGTAATGCCATTCCGCTGCCGCTGACCGTGGCAAATACCACCGTTTCCCAGCCAATGGTCGCGCTGCTGCTGATTGGCACACCGCTGCTGCCGCTCATCCTGATGCTGTTCTTCAAACGCGACCGACTGGTCTCCCGCTCGCGCGGGACAGCGTGGGCCTGCGGCTATGAACACGAACAGTCGATGGTGATTACCGCTCACGGTTTCGCCATGCCGGTGAAAGAGAACTTCGCCGCCGTGCTGAAGCTGCGCCACTGGCTGAACCCGGTGCAGTGGGTGCCGGGCTGGCAGAGTGCCGCCGCGCCTGTGCTGTTCCGCCGTCTGGCGGTCATCGAGCTGGCGGTGCTGGTGGTGATTGTGATTTCACGAGGAGCCTGACATGAGTCTGTTACTGGCAATTCTTCAGGCGCTGGTGCTGTTCGCCGCTGCGCCGCTGCTTTCCGGGGTAAGCCGCGTGGCGCGCGCCCGGATGCACAACCGTCGCGGGCCTGGCGTGCTTCAGGAGTACCGCGATCTCTTCAAGCTGCTCTTGCGTCAGAGCGTCGCCCCGGATGCCGCAGGCTGGGTCTTCCGCCTGACGCCGTTTGTGATGGTGGGCGTAATGCTGACCATCGCCACCGCGCTGCCGGTGGTGACGGTGGGCTCGCCCCTGCCTGCGCTCGGGGATCTGATTACGCTGATCTACCTTTTCGCCATCGCCCGCTTCTTCTTCGCGATTGCGGGTCTCGACACCGGGAGCCCGTTTACCGGCATCGGTGCCAGCCGCGAGGCGATGCTGGGCGTGCTGGTTGAGCCGATCCTGCTGCTGGGGCTGTGGGTCGCCGCGCAGGTCGCGGGTTCAACCCATATCAGCTTTATCACCCACACCGTTTACCACTGGCCGCTTGCCCGCACCATTCCGCTGGTGCTGGCGCTCTGCGCCTGCGCGTTCGCCACGTTTATCGAGATGGGCAAGCTGCCGTTCGATCTGGCCGAAGCGGAGCAGGAACTGCAGGAAGGGCCGCTCACGGAATACAGCGGCTACGGCTTCGCGGTGCTGAAGTGGGGCATCAGCCTCAAACAGCTGGTGGTGCTGCAGATGTTTGTCGGCGTCTTCTTCCCGTGGGGGCAGATGACGCACTTCTCCGCGGGCAGTCTGGTACTGGCCGTGGTGGTGGCCGCCCTCAAGCTGCTGGTCGGCGTGCTGGTGATTGCCCTGTTTGAAAACAGCATGGCGCGCCTGCGTTTTGTGGAAACGTCGCGCATCACCTGGGCCGGTTTTGGTTTTGCATTTTTAGCGTTCGTCTCCTTGCTGGTGGCGTGATTAAAGAGAGTTTTTATGTCTGAAGAAAAGAAAGGTCAGCAGTATCTCGCCGCATTGCATCAGGCTTTCCCCGGCGTGGTGCTGGAGGAGTCCTGGCAAACCAAAGACCAGATAACCATCACCGTAAAAGTGAACTCTCTGCCGGAAGTGGTAGAGTTTCTCTACTACCAGCAGGGCGGCTGGCTGTCGGTGCTGTTCGGCAACGACGAGCGTCAGCTGTGCGGCAATTACGCTGTGTACTACGTGATGTCGATGGAGCAGGGGGAGAAGTGCTGGCTCACCGTGCGCGTGGAAGTCGATCCAAATAAACCGGAATACCCGTCCGTCACCCCGCGCGTACCTGCCGCCGTCTGGGGCGAGCGCGAAGTGCGCGACATGTACGGCCTGGTGCCGGTCGGCCTGCCGGATGAGCGCCGCCTGGTGCTGCCGGACGACTGGCCGGATGATCTTTATCCCCTGCGCAAAGACAGCATGGACTACCGTCAGCGCCCGGCGCCGACCACCGACAGCGAAACCTACGAGTTTATCAACGAGCTGGGCAGCAAGAAGAACAACGTGGTGCCGATCGGCCCGCTGCACGTCACCTCCGATGAGCCGGGCCACTTCCGCCTGTTCGTTGACGGCGAAAACATTATCGACGCCGACTACCGCCTGTTCTACGTCCATCGCGGTATGGAAAAGCTGGCGGAAACCCGCATGGGCTACAACGAAGTCACGTTTCTTTCTGACCGTGTGTGCGGCATCTGCGGCTTCGCCCACAGTACCGCCTACACCACTTCGGTGGAGAACGGCATGGGGATTGTGGTGCCGGAGCGCGCGCAGATGATCCGCGCCATTTTGCTGGAGGTGGAACGCCTGCACTC
>NZ_JAIWJZ010000095.1:0-41465 GCF_020216105.1 Enterobacter sp. K16B | reverse complement strand
CACCCACTGCTCGTGGGTGAGTGATGCCAGTGTCGTCGGGCCGGTGCACGTTCGTGATTTGCTGGCTACCAGCACAAACTCAGATTCAAACAGCGGCTCGACGTGCAGATCCTGCAGCAGCATTTCATCGCTCAGCGTACCGATGGCAAAATCCAACCGACCGTCGCGAATGGCCGGCAGGAAAGATGACAACTGCGCTTCATACATGGAGACACGCGCTTTCGGGAACACTTCCTTGAATTTTTTGATCATTTCAGACAGGAAGGTAAAACCAATCAGCGACGGATAGCCAAAGGAGACGTCCATGACGGTGCTGAAACTCAGGCTGTTGATTTCGCTCACCATGTTTTTCATCTCACGGGTGATCGACTCTGAGTACGAGAGCAGAACCTGGCCCGCGGCAGTGAGTTTTACGCCGGTGTTTTTACGCACCATCACTTCGACGCCAAAGTAGGACTCAATATCGCTGATAATTTTACTGACGGCGGGTTGTGTCAGCCCCAGCTGTCTTGCTGCAGAACCTATGGAGCCACTTTTAATGACTTCCTGAAATACCACGAGGTGCTGTGTTTTCGGTAGAATAATAGTGTTCATAATATTCTGCGCTTATTTCCCTATGACGGGGTGGATTCTACTCAATAATGTTTCAGGGGGTATGTGCTGTTACTCACAATTTGCCTTTTCGCACCCAATCCAGACAGGACAAAAACCCATTAAAAGCCTTTACTATCAATACCATAAACCCATCGCGACACGCCATTACGCTGATATTGATCAATAAAAACCGGGGTAATAAATTTATTTTATGGCAATAACACGGAAAAATTTCCTGCATTAAAAAAATCAATAAAGACGATCTTTCAGGCAATTAAAGGACAATAAATAACCACCACTCTTTTGAAACATTCTTTTAATTTCTAAAAATTTTCAGGCGTGATTGGGCAGACTGGCACTAAAGAGTGGAATACGTCACACATTCATGGAGTGAATGTTTTTAATTTCAATATATTTATATCAAACAAGAAAAAAATCGAGATCATTAAGGTAACAATCATAACAAACTATCAATACAAAAAAAATGACCACTTTTTAGCGTGAAATTTTGTGATGACGATCGTCTACAGAGGCGGGATGAACACTGGCGGGGCAAAAACAGTGAAATGTGCTTAATGTCGCAAATATGAGAATTGATGTCGTTTGTACGGTTGCCGGGTGGCGCTGCGCTTACCCGGCCTACACCCCCTGAAAGCAAAAACCCCGCCGAAGCGGGGTTTTCTAAGAAGTGAAACTGACCGATAAGCCGGGTTCTGTCGTGGACAGTCATTCATCTAGGCCAGCAATCGCTCACTGGCTCAAGCAGCCTACCCGGGTTCAGTACGGGCCGTACCATGTGAACCCCTATTTGGCCTTGCTCCGGGTGGAGTTTACCGTGCCACGGACTGTTACCAGCCGCGCGGTGCGCTCTTACCGCACCCTTTCACCCTTACCTGATCCCGCTTGCGCGGGCCATCGGCGGTTTGCTCTCTGTTGCACTGGTCGTGGGTTTCCCCCCCAGGCGTTACCTGGCACCCTGCCCTATGGAGCCCGGACTTTCCTCCCCTCCGCCCGTCTCCCCCGAAGGGGACGACGACGAAGCGGCGACTGTCTGGTCAGCTTCGGCGCGCAGTATAGAGGGTTTGCGCGCCGCTGTCACCCTCAGGTGTGGGCAAGACGCGATTAACGGGCGACTTCCACCTTCGCCAGCTTTTCGTAATAGCACGCGAGCGCGCTGTGATCGGCCGTGCCCAGGCCATCCGCGCGCAGTGCCTGCATCATCTCCATGACCGCCGCCGTTAACGGCAACTGGGCTCCCACGCCGTGAGAAGTATCCAGCGCGTTGGCCAGGTCTTTAATGTGCAGATCGATACGGAAGCCAGGTTTGAAATTTCGGTCCATCACCATCGGCGCTTTGGCATCCAGCACGGTACTGCCCGCCAGCCCACCGCGAATAGCCTGATAGACCAGGTCCGGGTTGACGCCCGCTTTGGTTGCCAGCGTCAGCGCTTCCGACATGGCGGCAATGTTCAGCGCCACAATTACCTGGTTCGCCAGCTTGGTCACATTACCCGCCCCGATGTCCCCCGTATGCACCACGGAGCCCGCCATCGCTTTCATCAGATCGTAGTATTTGTCGAAAACGGCTTTCTCACCGCCGACCATGACCGACAGCGTGCCGTCGATCGCTTTTGGTTCACCGCCGCTGACCGGCGCGTCCAGCATATCAACGCCCTTTGCTTTTAACGCCTCGCTGATTTCACGGCTTGCCAGCGGCGCGATAGAGCTCATATCGATCAGCACCAGGCCCGGCTTCGCACCGTCGATAATTCCGTTCTCTCCCAGCGCGACCTCTTTGACATGCGGTGAGTTTGGCAGCATGGTGATGATGACATCGCACTGCTCAGCAATGGCTCTGGCGGTGGTGGCCGTTTCTGAGCCAGCCGCCATAAGCTCAGCCACGGCCTGCGGATTGTGATCGGATACCACCAGTGAGTAACCTGCTTTGATGAGGTTCTTACTCATTGGTTTACCCATGATCCCCAGGCCAATAAAACCCACTTTCAGCGTCATAGTCTTTTCCTCAATGATGGTTATTTTTTAAAAGCGTCCGCTAATTTCTGCGTGGCCGAGCGGAATACGCCGAGGTCGCTGCCGACGGCAACAAACGTGGCTCCCCACTCCAGATAGCG
Source organism: Enterobacter sp. K16B (assembly GCF_020216105.1). Lineage (NCBI taxonomy): Bacteria > Pseudomonadati > Pseudomonadota > Gammaproteobacteria > Enterobacterales > Enterobacteriaceae > Enterobacter > Enterobacter sp. K16B. The sequence goes on along the minus strand of NZ_JAIWJZ010000095.1, from coordinate 38,739 downwards.
GCGGGCATCCGCCTCAACCGGTGCCAGAATGCCGCTCGGTTTGCCGTGCGCGCTGGCGCGGGCAAAGATGTGCTGTATGGCACGCTGTACGTCCGGATGACCGGCATTGCCCAGGTGTCCGAGCGCGGCCGCCAGATCGCTTGGGCCGACGAAGATACCGTCCACGCCGTGGGTGGCGGCAATCGCATCGACGTTATCAACACCCTGCTGGCTCTCGATCTGGACCAGGATGGTGATATTGCTGTTGGACTGCACGAAGTAGTCCGGGACGGTGCCAAACATGTTGGCGCGGTGCGAAACGGAGACGCCGCGGATCCCTTCCGGCGGATAGCGTGTGGAGGCCACGGCCAGCGCTGCCTGCTCTGCCGTTTCCACAAACGGGATCAGGAAATTGTAGAAACCAATATCCAGCAGACGCTTAACGATCACCGGCTCATTGGTGGGTACGCGCACGACGGGGGCACTCGGGCTGCCTTTCAGCGCCATCAGTTGCGGAATAAAGGTGCTGATATCATTCGGCGCATGTTCGCCGTCCAGCACCAGCCAGTCGAACCCGGCCAGTCCCAGCACTTCCGTGCTGATGGGGTTTGCCAGCGCGGACCAGCAGCCAATCTGAATCTGGTGCGCCGCGAGGGCCGCTTTAAACTTATTCGGGAAGATATCGTTATTCATCGCGTTTACCTTTTTAATTCCGCAGCCTTGTTCAATATCATTTTATTTATTCAGACGCAGCGACAGGATGATATTTATTATTCGAACCTGGTTTGGCGTAATAAAATCGTCATTCAGTATAAGACGCTATTCATGACCACACATTGTTTTAATGCTCAAGCATTACGTTGCATTTTGATAATATTTTGAGCATATGCACAAAGAACTGGGCGCTGATGCACAGAATCAGGCATTACTGGTTCGGGAGCGATCGGGATCACATTTTCATATGTCATCTGCTGACATGCTTTATTTCTGAAAGCCGCGTATTAATTTCTACCATTAGAAAACTGGCTGAATTTATTATCAGACACTTTGCCGGAGAATAGTGAACAATGGCCGACATTGAAATTCGACACGCATCGCCGACGGCGTTCTATATAAAAGTGCACGACACCGATAATGTGGCGATTATTGTCAACGACAATGGCTTAAAAGCAGGAACCCGCTTCCCGGACGGACTGGAACTGATTGAGCATATTCCGCAGGGGCATAAAGTCGCCCTGGTGGATATTCCTGCTAACAGCGAAATCGTGCGTTACGGTGAAGTCATCGGTTATGCCGTGCGCTTCATTGCCAGGGGTAGCTGGGTTGAGGAGTCGCTGGTTGAGCTACCGGAAGCCCCGCCGCTGAATACGCTGCCCCTGGCAACCCGCGTGCCGGAGCCGCTTCCCCCGCTGGAAGGCTATACCTTCGAAGGCTATCGCAATACGGACGGCAGCGTCGGCACCAAAAACCTGCTCGGCATTACCACCAGCGTACACTGCGTGGCGGGCGTAGTGGATTACGTGGTGAAAATTATCGAACGCGATCTGCTGCCGAAATACCCGAACGTGGACGGCGTGGTCGGCCTGAACCACCTTTACGGCTGCGGCGTGGCGATTAACGCCCCGGCAGCCGTCGTGCCCATCCGGACCATCCACAATATCGCCCTCAACCCGAACTTTGGCGGCGAGGTGATGGTGATCGGCCTGGGATGTGAAAAGCTCCAGCCCGAGCGCCTTCTGCAGGGCACGGAAGATGTCAAAGCCATCCCGGCCGATGAGGCCAGCATTGTGCGCCTGCAGGACGAACACCACGTCGGTTTCCGTTCAATGGTCGACGACATTCTGCAGGTCGCAGAGCGCCATCTGGACAAACTCAACCAACGCCAGCGCGAAACATGCCCGGCATCGGAACTGGTGGTGGGCACCCAGTGCGGCGGCAGCGATGCATTCTCCGGCGTGACGGCCAACCCGGCGGTGGGCTATGCGTCCGATCTGCTTGTTCGCTGCGGTGCCACGGTGATGTTCTCCGAGGTGACCGAAGTCCGTGACGCCATCCATCTGCTTACGCCGCGCGCCGTCAATGAAGAGGTGGGCAAACGCCTGCTTGAGGAGATGGCCTGGTACGATAACTATCTCGATATGGGCAAAACTGACCGCAGCGCTAACCCCTCTCCCGGCAACAAAAAAGGCGGTCTGGCAAATGTGGTGGAAAAAGCCCTTGGCTCGATCGCCAAATCCGGCCAGAGCGCGATTGCGGAAGTGCTTTCTCCCGGCCAGCGCCCGACGAAGCGCGGCCTGATCTACGCGGCAACGCCCGCCAGTGATTTCGTCTGTGGTACCCAGCAGGTTGCTTCCGGCATTACGGTGCAGGTCTTCACCACCGGGCGCGGTACGCCGTACGGCCTGATGGCGGTGCCGGTAATAAAAATGGCGACGCGCACCGAGCTGGCAAACCGCTGGTATGACTTAATGGATATCAACGCGGGCACCATCGCCACCGGGGAAGAAAGCATTGAAGAGGTGGGCTGGAAACTGTTCCACTTCATTCTGGACGTGGCGAGCGGGCGGAAGAAAACCTTCTCTGACCAATGGGGGCTGCATAACCAGCTGGCGGTGTTTAACCCGGCGCCGGTGACGTGATTTCCCCTCACCCTACCCTCTCCACATAGGGGAGAGGGTAAAAACCTTAAACCAGCACCACCTCAATCCCGCTTTTCCGTAATCCTTCCAGACTCTCCGGCGGAATACCTTCATCGACAATAATCATATCAATCCTTTGCGTATCAATGATTTTATGCAGACTTGAGCGGTTAAACTTGCTGGAGTCAGTGACAACGATAATACGCTCCGCCACCTCACACATTTTACGGTTCAGACGGGCTTCGTCTTCGTTGTGCGTACTTACGCCGCGGTCGAGATCGATAGCGTCAACGCCCAGGAACAGCAGATCAAAATGGTAATTCTGTAGCGACTGTTCTGCCTGGTCACCGTAGAAGGATTGCGACTGACGACGCAAATGCCCGCCGGTCATCAGCAGTTCAACCCCTTCCGCTTCCAACAGCGCATTTGCCACGTTCATGCCGTTAGTCATCGCAATCACGTCCGAGTGCTGACGCAGCATACGGGCGATTTCAAACGTCGTGGTGCCGGAGTCCAGAATAATACGGTGCCCGGGTTTGACCAGCGCGGCAGCGGCCTGCGCGATACTGCGCTTTACCGCCGTATTCAGCGAGCTTTTATCCTCTACGGAAGGCTCAGCGCCCGGCATGTTGCCTTCGCAAATCAATGCCCCACCGTAGGCGCGAACGGCAATGCCCTGCTTCTCAAGAAAGGCGAGGTCATTGCGGATCGTCACCGTCGATACGCCGTACAGATGAGACAGATCGTTAACCTGCACGCTTCCCTGCGCCCGCAACCGCTGAATGATCTGCTCTCGCCTTTCACTGGTGCCGGTGATGCGCTTTTCTGCGGATGAATCGGTGCTGCTCATACGAGCTCCTTAATCAATATTCTTTCGTTTCATTTCGTTTTGTCTATTAAGGCCTTTCCTTTACGGGAATGCAAGCCCTGCATGGTGACGATACGCAAGCTGGCATCGCGCTGAAACCTTTCATTATGTTTCTTTTGTGAAACAGATCGGAAAACCATTATCTTTCGTTTTATTTTTATATCACCGTGATGCAGGATTAAATGAAACAAAACGAAAGACAGGTATCATTACCATCCGACATGGAGAGGAAAGTGAAACATCTGACAGAAATGGTGGCGCAGCATAAACGGGGGAAGACAAACGGAATTTATGCCGTCTGCTCCGCACATCCGCTGGTACTGGAAGCTGCAATTCGTTACGCCCATTCACAGCAGACGCCGCTGCTGATTGAGGCTACCTCTAACCAGGTCGATCAGTTTGGCGGCTACACCGGCATGACGCCCGCTGATTTTCACGAATTTGTCTGCCAGCTGGCCGAGTCGCTCGGTTTCCCAACGTCACAGCTGATCCTCGGCGGCGATCACCTTGGCCCTAACCGCTGGCAACACCTGCCAGCGGTTAGGGCAATGGCAAATGCCGACGATCTGATCAAAAGCTATGTCTCTGCCGGGTTCAAAAAGATCCACCTCGACTGCAGCATGTCCTGTGAGGACGATCCGGTTCCCCTGACCGACACGATCGTCGCCGAACGCGCAGCGCGTCTGGCAAAAATTGCCGAAGCGACCTGCCGGGAACAGTTTGGTGAATCCGATCTGGTCTACGTTATCGGCACGGAGGTTCCGGTGCCGGGTGGCGCACACGACACGCTCACCGAGCTTGAGGTCACCACACCAGACGCGGCGCGCGCGACGCTGGAAGCGCATCGTCACGCGTTCGAAAAGGAAGGGTTAGGTGACATCTGGCCGCGCATTATTGGCCTGGTGGTACAGCCCGGTGTGGAGTTCGACCACGCACACGTCTGCGACTACCGGCCGGAAAAAGCCATTGCCCTGAGCGAAATGGTGGAAGCCTACGATACGCTGATTTTTGAAGCGCACTCCACTGACTACCAGACGCCGCAGGCACTGCGCCAGCTAGTAAATGATCATTTCGCCATCTTAAAAGTCGGTCCGGCACTGACCTTTGCCCTGCGCGAAGCCCTCTTCTCGTTGGCCGCCATCGAAGAGGAACTTCTGCCAGCGAAAGCCAGTTCTGGCCTGCGCCATGTGCTGGAAAACGTGATGCTCGAACGACCGGAGTACTGGCAAAGCCATTACCGCGGTGACGCTAACGCGCGTCGCCTGGCGCGCGGTTACAGCTACTCTGACCGCGTACGTTATTACTGGCCGGACAGCCAGATTGACGAAGCCTTCGCGCGGCTGGTACGTAACCTGGCAAACGAACCCATTCCATTGCCACTCATCAGCCAGTACCTGCCGCTGCAGTACAGCAAAGTTCGCGAGGGCGCTCTCAAGTCGACGCCTCGGGAACTCATCCTCGACCACATTCAGGACATACTCCAGCAATACCACGCCGCCTGCGAAGGCGTAACGACGCAAAACGCATAATAAAAAGAGGAAAGCACTATGCCAAACATTGTCTTATGCCGCATTGATGAACGCCTGATCCACGGTCAGGTGGGCGTGCAGTGGGTAGGGTTTGCGGGGGCAAACCTGGTTCTGGTCGCCAACGATGAGGTGGCTGAGGATCCTGTTCAACAGAACCTGATGGAAATGGTGCTCGCGGAAGGGATTGCCGTGCGTTTCTGGTCATTACAAAAAGTGATCGACAACATTCATCGCGCCGCTGACCGTCAGAAAATCCTGCTGGTCTGTAAATCTCCCGCCGATTTTCTGCAACTGGTCGAGGGCGGCGTGCCCATCACCCGTATCAACGTAGGAAACATGCACTACGCCAGTGGCAAACAACAAATTGCCAAAACGGTCTCCGTCGACGCGAACGATATCGCCGCATTCAACGGCCTGAAAACGGCCGGGGTGGAATGCTTTGTTCAGGGCGTTCCGACAGAAACTGCTTTGGATCTCTTTAAACTACTCTGAGGGATTCACAATGGAAATCAGTCTGTTGCAGGCATTCGCGCTGGGGCTTCTCGCCTTTATCGCGGGTCTGGATATGTTTAACGGGTTAACGCACATGCACCGCCCGGTCGTTCTCGGGCCGCTGGTTGGCCTGATTCTTGGCGATCTGCACACCGGGATTTTGACCGGCGGGACGTTAGAGCTGGTCTGGATGGGCCTGGCGCCGCTCGCGGGCGCACAGCCGCCTAACGTGATTATCGGCACTATTGTGGGTACCGCATTCGCCATCAGCACAGGTGTGAAGCCGGAAGTTGCCGTTGGCGTCGCCGTGCCGTTTGCTGTCGCGGTACAGATGGGGATTACGTTCCTCTTCTCGGTGATGTCCGGCGTGATGTCCCGCTGCGATCGCATGGCGGCCAATGCTGATACCAACGGCATTGAACGGGTTAACTACCTGGCCCTGCTGGCGCTCGGCATCTTCTATTTCTTGTGCGCGTTTCTGCCCATCTATTTCGGTGCAGAGCACGCGAAAACAGCCATTGATGTTCTGCCGGCGCGTCTGATTGACGGCCTCGGCGTCGCGGGCGGCATCATGCCAGCTATCGGCTTCGCCGTGCTGCTGAAGATCATGATGAAAAACGTCTACATCCCCTACTTCATTATCGGCTTTGTCGCCGCGGCCTGGCTCAAGCTTCCGGTCCTGGCGATTGCGGCCGCCGCGCTGGCCATGGCGCTGATCGACCTGATGCGTAAATCACCTGAACCGACGGCTCAAACGGCCCAGAAAGAGGAATTCGAAGATGGCATCTAATCAAACAACGTTACCGGGCGTGTCTGAAATTGAAGAGACCCTGCTGACCGGCATCAACGAAAATGTCTACGAAGACCAAAGCATCGGTGCCGAACTGACGAAAAAGGATATTAACCGCGTCGCCTGGCGTTCAATGCTGCTGCAGGCCTCGTTCAACTATGAACGTATGCAGGCCTCCGGCTGGCTGTACGGATTGCTGCCAGCGCTGAAAAAGATCCACACCAACAAGCGGGACCTGGCGAGGGCAATGAAAGGCCATATGGGCTTCTTTAATACCCACCCATTCCTCGTGACCTTTGTAATCGGCATTATTCTGGCGATGGAGCGCTCCAAACAGGATGTGAATAGCATCCAGAGCACCAAGATTGCCGTCGGTGCACCGCTCGGCGGCATCGGTGACGCCATGTTCTGGCTTACCCTTCTGCCCATCTGCGGCGGTATTGGTGCCAGCCTGGCGCTGCAGGGATCAATTCTGGGTGCGGTGGTCTTTATCGTGCTGTTTAACGTTGTGCACCTCGGCCTGCGTTTTGGTCTGGCGCACTACGCTTACCGGATGGGCGTTGCGGCCATTCCGCTGATCAAGGCCAACACCAAAAAGGTCGGCCATGCGGCCTCCATCGTCGGGATGACGGTGATCGGCGCGCTGGTAGCAACCTATGTCCGCCTCAACACCACGCTCGAAATCAAAGCCGGGGATGCGGTTGTCAAGCTGCAGGCCGACGTTATCGACAAGCTGATGCCCGCGTTTCTGCCGCTGGTCTACACCCTGACCATGTTCTGGCTGGTACGCCGGGGCTGGAGCCCGCTGCGGCTGATTGGTATCACCGTGGTATTGGGCGTTGTCGGTAAATTCTGTCACTTCCTGTAAAAGCAAAGAGGTTGCGATGTTAGGCATTATTTTGACGGGTCACGGCGGTTTTGCCAGCGGGCTTGAGCAGGCGATGAAGCAGATCCTCGGCGAGCAGCCACAGTTTATCGCCATCGATTTTCCTGAAACATCCACTACGGCGCGGCTGACCGCTCAGCTTGAGCAGGCGGTGAGCGAACTCGACCCCCGGCACGATATTGTGTTTCTTACTGATTTGCTGGGCGGCACGCCGTTTCGCGTGGCCTCAACGCTCGCGATGAAAAGACCAGGCAGCGAAGTCATCACTGGCACCAACCTGCAGCTCCTGCTGGAGATGGTGCTGGAGCGCGACGGATTAACCAGCGAAGCGTTTCGTCTGCAGGCGCTGGAGTGTGGACACCGCGGCCTGACGAGCCTGGTGGATGAGCTTGGCCGCTGCCGCGAGGAAGCGCCCGCAGAGGAAGGGATATGAGCCAGCTGCTGCGTGCGCGACGGGTGCTGACCGAAAAGGGCTGGCTGGATGACCACCAGCTTCGTCTCGAGAACGGCGTTATCGCGGCGATTGAGCCCATCCCCGCGGGCGTTACGCCGCGCGATGCGGAGCTGCTCTGCCCGGCGTATATCGATACCCACGTCCACGGCGGTGCGGGCGTGGACGTCATGGATGATGCGCCTGACGTGCTGGACACTCTGGCGATGCATAAAGCACGCGAAGGTGTGGGTGCATTTCTGCCCACCACCGTCACCGCGCCACTGGAGGCCATCCACGCCGCGCTGATGCGTATCGCCCGGCGTAGTCAGTCCGGAGGACCCGGCGCTCAGATCCTGGGCAGTTATCTGGAAGGTCCGTACTTTACGCCTCAGAACAAAGGGGCGCATCCGCCTGAACTGTTCAGGGAGTTGGATATCGCCGAGCTGAACAGGCTGATTGACGTTTCACTGAGCACGCTACGGGTGGTGGCGCTCGCGCCGGAGAAGCCCGGCGCGCTGCAGGCGATCCATCACCTTAAACAGCGCGGTATACGCGTGATGCTGGGCCACAGCGCTGCCTCGTACCGGCAAACTCTCGCCGCGTTTGATGCGGGTGCCGACGGGCTGGTGCACTGCTATAACGGTATGACGGGGCTGCATCACAGGGGGCCCGGCATGGTTGGCGCCGGGCTGACGGATAAACGGGCGTGGCTGGAGCTTATCGCCGACGGGCACCATGTTCATCCAGGAGCCCTGCGCTTATGCAGCTGCTGTGCAAAAGAGAGGGTGGTACTGATTACCGATGCCATGCAGGCGGCAGGTATGCCGGATGGGCGGTATACACTCTGCGGCGAAGAGGTCACGATGCAAAACGGCGTGGTTCGAACCGCCTCTGGCGGACTGGCGGGCAGCACGCTGTCGCTGGATGCGGCAGTCAGGAATATGGTGGAACACGCGGGCGTCACCGCTGAAGACGCTATTCATATGGCCTCGCTGCACCCTGCCCGCCTGCTGGGCATCGATCGTCAGCTCGGATCCTTAACGCCGGGAAAAAGCGCCAATATTATTGCTCTGGACGGTGGTTTACACCTTCAACAGATCTGGATTCAGGGCCAGGCTCTCCCCCTTTAGCCCTTTCATTGTGTCTCCTTTTGGCTTTACGGCCTGAAACCGTAAGGCCTTTCTTTTCCTTTCTTTAAATTTGCCCTTTCCTTTCACGATCACACTTTTCGTTTTATTTCTTTTCTTTCATTGAACTTTCATTTTCTTTTCTATAGATTTTATTTAACTGCTGAAGTGAACAAGTGAAACGAAACGAAAGATGGCCACACGTTTGCCAGCGTCTGATGTGGAATTCACACGACTAAGGACTGAGTTATGCCACAAATCACCCCCACCACCACCGGCACCTGGACCGAAGAAGAGATCCGCCAGCAGCCTGCCAGCTGGATCCGCTCGCTCAACAACATCGATAATCTGCGTTCCTCAATTGACGGTTTCCTGACGCCGCTGCTGCGCAAGCGCGATCTGCGGATCGTGCTGACCGGCGCGGGCACGTCCGCGTTTATTGGCGATATCATTGCGCCATGGCTTGCGAGCCATACCGGGAAAAACATCTCCGCCGTACCGACCACCGATCTGGTCACGAATCCGATGGATTACTTCAGCCCGGCACATCCGCTGCTGCTGGTTTCGTTTGCCCGTTCCGGTAACAGCCCGGAAAGCGTGGCTGCGGTAGAGTTGGCCAATCAGTTCGTGCCGGAGTGCTACCACCTGTCGATCACCTGTAACGAGGCGGGCAGCCTGTATCAGAACGCCGTCAACAGCGATAACGCCTATGCCCTGCTGATGCCTGCTGAAACGCACGATCGCGGCTTCGCGATGACCAGCAGTATCACCACCATGATGGCGAGCTGCCTGGCGGTATTCGCGCCAGAGACGATCAGCAGCCGCACCTTCCGCGACGTGGCCGATCGCTGTCAGGCGATCCTTACCTCACTCGGCGATTTCCGCCACGGGGTCTTTGGCAACGAACCGTGGAAAAGGATCGTCTATCTGGGAAGCGGTGGTCTGCAGGGCGCGGCCCGTGAATCGGCGCTGAAGGTGCTGGAGCTGACGGCAGGCAAGCTGGCGGCGTTCTACGAGTCCCCAACGGGCTTCCGTCACGGGCCTAAATCATTGGTGGATAGCGAAACACTGGTGGTGCTGTTTGTCTCCAGCCATCCGTATACGCGTCAGTACGATCTCGATCTGCTGGCTGAACTGCGCCGCGAAGGTCAGGCTCTGCGCGTCGTCGCCATCGCCGCAGAAAATGATCCGGTTATCGAATCGGGTCCGCACATCCTGCTGCCGCCTTCCCGCCCGTTTATCGATATGGAACAGGCGTTCTGCTTCCTGATGTACGCCCAGGTCTTTGCGCTGTCCCAATCCCTCAGCGTGGGCAATACGCCCGATACGCCATCTGCCAGCGGCACGGTCAACCGTGTGGTACAGGGCGTTGTTATTCATCCGTGGCAGGCTTAAGAGGATCGCACTATGAGTATTATCTCAACGAAATATCTTCTGCAGGACGCACAGGTAAAAGGCTACGCGGTACCAGCGTTCAACATTCACAACGCAGAGACGATCCAGGCGATCCTCGAAGTGTGTAGCGAAATGCGATCGCCGGTGATCCTTGCGGGCACACCGGGCACGTTTAAACACATTGCGCTAGAAGAGATCTACGCCCTTTGCAGCGCCTACTCGCTAACCTACGACATGCCGCTGGCGCTGCATCTCGATCATCACGAATCTCTCGACGATATTCGTCACAAGGTCAACGCTGGGGTACGTAGCGCGATGATCGACGGCAGCCACTATCCGTTCGAACAAAACGTGAAGCTAGTGAAATCGGTGGTCGATTTTTGCCACCTCAACGACTGTAGCGTCGAGGCCGAACTGGGCCGACTGGGCGGCGTGGAAGATGACATGAGCGTCGACGCCGAAAGCGCGTTTCTCACCGACCCGCAGGAAGCAAAACGCTTTGTCGAACTGACCGGTGTCGATAGCCTCGCCGTCGCCATCGGCACCGCACACGGCCTGTATACCAAACGCCCGAAAATAGACTTCCAGCGGCTGGCCGAGATCCGCGACGTGGTCACCGTGCCGCTGGTGCTGCACGGCGCGAGCGATGTGCCGGATGAGGATGTTCGCCGCACCATCGCGCTGGGCGTGTGCAAAGTCAACGTGGCTACCGAGCTGAAAATTGCCTTCTCTGACGCGGTGAAAGCCTGGTTTGCCGAAAACCCGCAGGGCAACGATCCACGCTTCTATATGCGGGTCGGTATGGACGCCATGAAAGAGGTGGTCAGAAGCAAGATCGCCGTTTGCGGCTCGGCAAATCGATTGCTGCTTCCGGCAGAAGTCTGATTAAAAAAGAGATTACGCTGATGAAAAAAATCCTCGCACTCTCAGTGCTGGCCCTGTGCGTTTCCCATAGCGCAGTGGCCGCGAACTACACGCTCAGTAACGACAATATTGCTCTGTCATTTGATGATGCAAACTCAACGGTAGTGGTTAAAGACAGTAAAGCTAACCATCCGCTCACGCCGCAGGAGCTGTTCTTTCTGACGCTGCCGGACGAGACTAAAATCCACACCGCGGATTTTAAAATCAAGCATGTCGAAAAGCAGGACAGCGGGATTGTCGTTGATTTCACCCATCCGGAATTTAACGTGACGGTGAAGCTGAACCTGGTGAAGGGCAAATACGCCAGCATCGACTACACCATCGCCGCCGTTGGTCAGCCCCGGGACGTGGCGAAAATCACCTTCTTCCCGACCAAAAAGCAGGCTCAGGCCCCTTACGTAGACGGGGCAATTAACAGCTCGCCGATCGTCGCAGACTCGTTCTTTATTCTGCCGGATAAACCCATCGTTAATACTTACGCCTATGAAGCGACGACCAACCTCAACGTGGAGCTGAAAACACCTATTCAGCCCGCAACGCCGGTCAGCTACACCACGTACTTTGGTACCTTCCCGGAGACCAGCCAGCTACGCCGTAGCGTTAACCAGTTTATCGATGCCGTCCGTCCGCGTCCGTATAAGCCTTATTTACACTACAACAGCTGGATGGATATCGGCTTCTTTACACCGTACTCCGAACAGGACGTGCTGGGGCGGATGGATGAATGGAATAAGGAATTTATCACCGGGCGCGGCGTGGCGCTGGATGCATTCCTGCTTGACGATGGCTGGGATGACCTGACCGGACGCTGGCTGTTTGGCCCGGCTTTCAGCAAGGGTTTTGGCAAGGTAAGGGAGAAAGCTGACAGCCTGCACAGCTCCGTCGGCCTGTGGCTCTCGCCGTGGGGTGGATATAACAAACCGCGCGATACGCGCGTCTCGCATGCAAAAGAGTACGGTTTCGAAACGGTAGACGGGAAGCTGGCGCTGTCAGGCCCGAACTACTTTAAAAACTTTAATGAGCAGATCGTTAAGCTTATCAAAAACGAGCATATTACCTCGTTCAAACTCGACGGGATGGGCAATGCCAATTCGCATATTAAGGGCAGCCCGTTCGCCTCGGATTTTGACGCCTCTATCGCTCTGCTGCATAACATGCGCAGCGCCAATCCGAATCTGTTTATTAACCTGACGACCGGTACCAACGCCAGCCCATCCTGGTTGTTCTACGCCGATTCCATCTGGCGCCAGGGGGATGATATCAACCTGTACGGCCCCGGCACGCCGGTGCAGCAGTGGATGACCTACCGCGATGCGGAAACATATCGCTCCATTGTGCGTAAAGGTCCGCTGTTCCCGCTGAACTCCCTGATGTACCACGGGATCGTCAGCGCGGAGAACGCGTATTACGGTCTGGAGAAGGTGCAAACGGACAGCGATTTTGCCGACCAGGTCTGGAGCTACTTCGCCACCGGAACCCAGTTGCAGGAGCTGTATATCACCCCATCCATGCTCAACAAGGCGAAATGGGATGTCCTGGCGCAGGCCGCGAAGTGGTCCCGGGATAATGCCAGCGTGATGGTGGATACCCACTGGATTGGCGGTGACCCGACGGCATTGCAGGTTTACGGCTGGGCATCCTGGAGCAAGGACAAAGCGATTATCGGCTTGCGTAACCCGTCGGATAAGCCACAAAGCTACTATCTGGAGCTGGCAAGAGACTTTGAGATCCCGACAGACGGCACGACGCACTTCAATTTGAAAGCAGTGTACGGCAGTAACGATAGCGTACCGGAGGAGTATAAAAACGCGGTGGTGATTACCCTGAAGCCGCTGGAAACGCTGGTGTTTGAGGCGATGCCTGTTAACTAACCGTAGGCCGCGTAAGGCGCAGCCGTCACCCGGCAAAAAAATTCGCAGGGGCTTACTCCCCCTGCTGCTCCAGCGCATACTTATAGAGCGCATTCTTTTTCACGCCGTGGATCTCCGCCGCCAGTGCAGCCGCTTTCTTCAGCGGCAGTTCTGCCTGCAGCAGCGCCAGCGTGCGCAGCGCGTCGGCAGGGAGCGCATCCTCCTGCGCTTTATGCCCTTCGACAATCAGCACCATCTCACCCTTGCGGCGGTTCTCGTCTTCCTTCACCCACGCCAGCAGTTCGCCCACCGGCGCGCCGTGAATGGTCTCCCAGGTTTTGGTCAGCTCGCGCGCCAGCACCACGTAGCGACCTTCGCCCCAGACGGTCACCATGTCTTCCAGGCTCTCCAGCAGGCGATGCGTGGATTCGTAAAAAATCAGGGTACGCGGTTCCGCTTCCAGATCCTTCAGCACGTCACGACGGCCTTTGGATTTGGCAGGCAGGAAGCCCTCATAGCAGAAACGGTCGGATGGCAGACCCGCGGCGCTCAGCGCCGCAATGGCAGCGCACGGCCCCGGCAGCGGCACAACGCGAATACCGGCTTCACGACAGGTACGCACCAGGTGGTAGCCTGGGTCGTTAATCAGCGGCGTACCGGCGTCGGAGACGAGGGCAATGTTCTGCCCCTCCTTCAGCTTCGCCACCAGCGTTTCGGCTTTTTGTTGCTCATTGTGATCGTGCAGGGCAAACAGACGGGCGTTAATCGCGAAATGTTGAAGCAGTAAACCGGTGTGTCGGGTATCTTCAGCGGCAATTAAATCAACAGTTTGCAATACGGTCAGCGCACGTTGGGTAATATCAGATAAATTCCCGATAGGAGTAGGTACAATATAAAGCTGGCCTTGAGAATTATCTGCCGTTTCGTGTTGTTTCATTGTTTCGTCCGTATTGCCGTTTTAATATTGAGCATTGCGTAAAAAATCACTGGATACAGTATGGTACCGTTAACGTTTCTTCGAAAAAAAGCCACGCGCAGCGTGCCGCTTCTGCTGGCAGCCCTGATCTTTGCAGGCTGTGGCACCCAGGCACCTGACCAGAGCACAGCCCATCTTCAGGGGTCTGCTCAGGCTGATTCTGGCTTTTATCTGCAACAAATGTCGCAGAGTTCAAATGATACCAGGATCAACTGGCAATTACTCGCCATTCGTGCACTGCTGAAAGAGGGGAAAACCCAGCAGGCCGCCGAGCTGTTCAACCAGTTGCCGAACGATCTTAACGACACCCAGCGCCGTGAGCAGAGCCTGCTCTCCGCCGAGCTGAAAGTCGCACTGAAAGATTACGCCGCCGCGAAGAAGGTCCTCGGCGACATCGACGTGAGCGCGCTGGATAAAAATCAGCAGGCCCGTTTCTGGCAGACGGGCATTACCGCTGAACAGGGACGCCCTTCCCTGACGCTGCTGCGTGCGCTGATTGCCCAGGAGCCTCTGCTTGGCGGTGCGGATAAGCAGAAAAATATCGATGCCACCTGGCAGGCGCTTGCCTCGATGACCCAGGAACAGGCGCAGGCGCTGGTCATCAACGCGGATGAAAACGTGCTGCAGGGCTGGCTGGATCTGCAGCAGATGTGGTTTAACAACCGCAGCGATCCAAAAATGCTGAAAGCCGGTATTACCGACTGGCAGACCCGCTACCCGCAGAACCCGGGCGCGAAAATGCTGCCCACTCAGCTGGTTAACGTGCAGAACTTTAAGCCTGCCTCCACCAGCAAAATCGCCCTGCTTCTGCCGTTAAACGGCCAGGCAGCGGTATTTGGCCGTACCATTCAGCAGGGCTTTGAAGCGGCGAAGAACGGTACCACGCCCGTGACCGGCAGCGCGGTGCCCGCCCAGGCGGCACAGGCGGCGAACGTGAGCGACGTTGTCAGCCCTTCCGCCGCAGAGACCAGCGACCTGACCACAGCGCAAACCCCGGCGCAGGGCACGATGCAAAACCCGGTAACGGCCCCGACGACGCCTCCAGCCGCGACGCCAGAGCCAGCCACGCCGGATCAGGCGCCGGCAGAGACACAAGCCGCGCCGACCACGGCGCCCGCGACAGCGGAACAGCCGCAGGCGCAGACCACTCAGCCCACCGTTCAACCTGCCGCTCAGCCGCAGGCCGTGGCAACCGCCAGCGCTAACCCTGGCGCTGAGCTGAAAATCTATGACACCAGCTCGCAACCGCTTGATCAGGTTCTGGCGCAGGTTCAACAGGACGGTGCCAGCATCGTTGTCGGCCCGCTGCTGAAAAACAACGTGGAAGAGCTGATGAAGAGCAACACCACGCTGAACGTGCTGGCGCTCAACCAGCCTGAGCAGGTGCAGAACCGGGCCAATATTTGCTACTTCGCGCTCTCACCGGAAGATGAAGCCCGCGACGCGGCGCGTCATATTCACGAGCAGGGCAAACAGGCTCCACTGCTGCTCATCCCACGCAGCACGCTGGGCGATCGCGTGGCCAATGCCTTTGCCGATGAGTGGCAGAAGCTGGGTGGCGGCGTGGTGCTGCAGCAGAAATTCGGTTCCGTCTCTGAACTGCGCGCGGGCGTAAACGGCGGAGCAGGCATTGCGCTTAACGGTAGCCCGGTCACCGCGAGCCTGCCGCAGCAGCAGGGGGTGACCATTGGCGGTCTGACGATCCCTGCCCCACCAACTGACGCGCAGATTAGCGGCGGCGGTAAAGTGGATGCAGCCTATATCGTTGCCACGCCACAGGAGATCGCCTTTATCAAACCGATGATCGCGATGCGTAACGGCAGCCAGAGTGGCGCAACGCTCTATGCCAGCTCCCGCAGCGCGCAGGGCACCGCAGGTCCGGATTTCCGCCTGGAGATGGACGGTCTGCAGTACAGCGAAATCCCGATGCTGGCTGGCAGCAACCCGGCGCTGATGCAGCAGGCGCTGGGCGCGGTGCGTAACGACTACTCGCTGGCGCGTCTGTATGCGATGGGTGTCGATGCCTGGGCGCTGGCGAACCACTTTACCCAGATGCGTCAGGTACCGGGTTTTGAGCTTAACGGCAACACCGGCGATCTAACCGCGACTCAGGACTGCGTGATCAACAGGAAGTTATCATGGCTCAAATACCAGCAGGGGCAAATCGTCCCGGCCAGTTAAGCCGTAAAGAGACCGGCGACGCATGGGAATTAAAGGCGCGTCGCTGGCTTGAAGGCAAAGGACTGCGCTTTATCGCCGCTAACGTTCGCGGACGTGGCGGCGAAATCGATCTGATCATGAAAGAGGGTCAGGTGATTGTGTTTGTCGAAGTCCGCTTTCGACAGTCCTCCCGTTTTGGCGGTGCTGCCGCCAGCGTGACGCTCGCCAAACAACATAAATTATTACAGACTGCCCACTTGTGGCTTGCCCGCCATAATGGGAGTTTTGATACTGTGGATTGCCGGTTCGATGTGATAGCCTTCACCGGAAATGAGATCGAATGGCTTAAAAACGCTTTTGGCGAAGACGCATAATTAAGATTTAAAAGGGATAACGTGCTCGAAAGAATTAAAGTGTGCTTCACAGAAAGCATCCAGACTCAGATTGCCGCGGCGGAAGCCCTTCCGGATGCTATCTCTCGTGCCGCGATGACGCTGGTGCAATCCCTGCTTAACGGCAACAAAATCCTCTGTTGTGGCAATGGGACTTCCGCCGCCAACGCACAGCATTTTGCTGCCAGCATGATCAATCGTTTTGAAACAGAACGCCCCAGTTTACCTGCCATTGCACTTAATACCGATAATGTGGTCTTAACAGCGATTGCTAACGATCGTCTGCATGACGAAATTTACGCAAAGCAGGTGCGCGCTCTGGGTCATGCCGGAGATGTGCTGCTGGCCATTTCCACGCGCGGCAATAGCCGGGATATTGTTAAAGCCGTTGAAGCCGCCGTCACCCGCGACATGACCATTGTGGCCTTAACCGGCTATGACGGGGGTGAGCTGGCGGGTCTGCTGGGGCCGCAGGATGTGGAAATCCGCATTCCGTCTCACCGGAGCGCACGCATTCAGGAGATGCATATGCTCACGGTGAACTGCTTATGTGATTTGATCGATAACACGCTTTTCCCTCACCAGGATGATTAAGGAGTTCTTATGAAGGCTTTATCGACCCTCGCAGTCCTTATGTCTGCATTACTGCTTCAGGGATGTATCGCTGCGGCCGTTGTGGGTACCGCCGCAGTCGGCACCAAAGCGGCAACCGATCCACGTACGGTGGGTACGCAGGTGGATGACGGTACGCTGGAGCTGCGCGTTAACAGTGCGCTGTCGAAAGATGAACAAATCAAGAAAGAAGCGCGTATCAACGTGACGGCTTATCAGGGCAAAGTGCTGCTGGCAGGCCAGGCGCCGAATATGGAGCTCGCCTCTCGCGCCAAACAAATTGCGATGGGTGTTGAAGGAACCACTGAAGTCTTTAACGAAGTGCGCCAGGGCAAACCCATTGGTCTGGGTGAGGCCTCGTCCGATACCTGGATCACCACCAAAGTGCGTTCCCAGTTGTTGGGCTCGGATCAGGTCAAATCTTCCAACGTGAAAGTGACGACGGAAAACGGTGAAGTGTTCCTGCTGGGTCTGGTGACCGACCGTGAAGGGAAAGCGGCGGCCGATATCGCCAGCCGGGTGAGCGGCGTGAAACACGTCACCACCGCGTTTACTTACATTAAGTAATCCACACCCGACTCCACGCCCGGTAAGCGCTAGCGCCACCGGGCTTTTTTACATCAGCGCCAGACTCCCCACTATCACCCCACTCAACGCCACCAGCCCCGCAGTGAGCCACAGCGCTTTCGCCGGGAATGACTTACGCAGCATGATGAGCGACGGCAGGCTGATGGCAGGCAGGGTAATGAGCAGCGCCAGTGCTGGCGCGGTGCCCATGCCAGCCAGCATCATGGTCTGTACAATAGGAATTTCTGCGGCCGTCGGGATAACGAACAGGCAGCCTGCAACGGCCATCGCAATCACCCACATCAGCGTGTTGTCGATAGCGCCATCCGCGTGCGGGAACAGCCAGACGCGCGCCGCCCCGAGAACCAGTACCGCCAGGATATAGACCGGGATAGTGCTCCAGAAAAGCTGCCATAGCGCCTTGCCCCAGCGTGCGAAAAAACTACCCTGCGGCTCGCTGACGTCCAGCTCAACGGACGCAGGCTCGACGGCAGTATCCTTCACCCATTTTTGCACCAGCGTCGCCACCACCAGCACGGTCAGCAACCCGGCCACCAGACGGATGAACGCGAAATGCCAGCCCAGCACAAAGCCCATAAACACCAGCGTTGCCGGGTTGAGCAGCGGGTTGCCCATCCAGAACGCCAGCGCACCGCCCATCGACACGCGCTGGCGACGCATCCCTGCGGCCACCGGTGCGGCACAGCAGGAGCACATCATGCCCGGCAAGGAGAAAACCGTCCCCAGCAGCGTGCCCTGAAAGCGCGGCTGGCCCAGGGTTTTGATCAACCAGTGACGCGGGATCAGCACCTGTATCAGCGAGCCCAGAATGACGCCTAAAACGGCCGCTTTCCAGACGGCAAGGAAGTAGACCATGGCGTAATCCCACGCCGCCCGCAGCGGGCTGGCATCAGCCTGCGCGAGAATAGATTTTCCGATGCTGTGCGTTTCGGCGGCGGTGAAGGCTTTACCGTAGTACGGCTGCCATTTCACATACCAGAGGCCAACAAGGACCACGAGAAAGAAGAGTGCGGGCTTCCACCATTGAACAGGTGTTGCCGCCTGAGATGAAGACTGACCAGTCATAGCATTCCCCGGAGAGTATTAGGTAATTAGCCGGGGGAGTTTACGCCTCGCCCTGTGCGATTTCACGCAGTTTTGCCGACGGGATAATGTTCACCCCTTCTTTCGAAGGAGATAACGCCTCTTTCAGCATCGCGCGCGCCACATCCCGCGCTTCAATTGATTTCCAGTTTCCGGGAAGAATGCGGAACAGCGGTGCGAAGATTGACTCATTAAAACGCCGTTCGTCCCGGTGTCCCAGCAGCATGGAGGGACGAACAATCGTCAGGTACTCCCATTTCTGGGCAATCAGCGCCTCTTCCATTTTGCCCTTCACCTTGTTGTAGAAAAAGGGCGATCCGGCGCTGGCCCCCAGCGAGCTGACCACCAGGAAATGTTTGGCCCCCAGCCTTTTGGCGGTGAGCGCCGTATCAATCACCAGCGTATAGTCCGCATGCACAAACGCCTCCTTACTGCCCGCCTCGCGCCGGGTCGTGCCAAGACAACAAAAGGCGATCTCAATCGGATCCTGCACCTGCGCCAGCGCGTCAGTCAGCTGCGGGTCGTGGGGGTTAAAGACGCCGGAGACGTCGGCGAGCGGTCGTCGCGTCGGGGCGGCGATGTAATTCACGCGACGATCCTGAATCAGCAGGCGCAGCAAATGTCCGCCCACCAGCCCGGTTGCGCCTGTTATCAGTACCTGGCTCATCTTCTCCCCTTTACAGAATTGTCCGTTTGCGAACTCGGCGTGGTCGACCACACTTAGAAGTCTGTTACAGGTAAGTATTTACCACAAGCGGAGAAAAATCAGTCTGAAGCCAAAACAACGGAGGAAGCATGGGCAAGAAAATCGCAGTCTTGATTACCGACGAGTTTGAAGATTCAGAATTTACCTCTCCTGCAGAGGCGTTCCGCAAGGCGGGACATGAAGTGATCACCATTGAGAAAGAAGCGGGCAAAACGGTGAAAGGCCATAAGGGCGAGGCCAGCGTGACCATCGACGAGACTATCGATAACGTCAGCCCCTCTGATTTTGACGCCCTGCTGTTACCCGGCGGCCACTCGCCGGACACCCTGCGCGGGGACGAGCGCTTCGTGACCTTTACGCGGGACTTTGTCTCTACCGGCAAACCGGTCTTTGCCATCTGTCACGGCCCGCAGCTACTGATCAGCGCGGAGGTGGTACGCGGTCGTAAGCTCACGGCGGTGAAACCGATCGTTATCGATCTGAAAAACGCGGGGGCCGAGTTTTACGATCAGGAAGTGGTCAACGACAAAGACCAGCTGATCACCAGCCGGACCCCGGACGATCTCCCGGCGTTTAACCGCGAAGCACTACGCCTGCTCGGCGCGTAACCAGTGCAGCTTCTTGCCAAAGCCCAGGGTGTTGTCGGTAAATTTCAGCTCATCAAGGCGAATTTCCCACACCGGGGCTTTTAGCGCAGCGGCAACCGGAAAGCGGCGCGTGTAGTGTTTACGACGCGCGTCGCTCTCTTCTCCATCCAGACGACGGATTTCCCCTTTAAACTGCACCCCACGGATCAGCGCGACCGTTTTAGGCTGGCCATTCACCGTGCCCGCGACTTTTGCCTGCTGGCCGGTCATCTGCGCATGACGCGTTTTGTCTTCGCTCATGACGTAAAACGCGACGCGCTCAGGATCGTAGTAGTAAAACGCGTTTGCGCACCACATTTCTCCCTCGTGGTATACGCACCAGGTGACGACATGCTGCTTCGCCAGCCAGCGGTTAATGGCGGCCAGTGTTTCCATTTTCGCTCTCTCTCATGCTATGGTGCGTTCACCTTAACATACTGAATCTGTTTACCGTGTGCTGGTTTCTCTATCTTGTCCGAACCGCTGATAATGCCCTCTACACCGGGATCACCACCGATGTGGCGCGGCGTTTTTTACAACATCAAACGGGGAAAGGCGCAAAGGCGCTGCGGGGGAAAGGGGAATTGCAGCTGGCATTTTCAGCCGCCGTGGGCGAGCGTTCCCTGGCGCTGAGGCTGGAATACCGCATTAAACAGCTGACGAAGCGCCAGAAAGAGCGCCTCGTGACCGGAGACGGCTCTTTTGAGGCGCTACGCGAGAGCCTGCTTAAAAGCGATTAAAATGGTCGTGGTATTCTACCAGGCCATGCACGCCGTTGAGCGCGTCGTCCGCCAGACGATGAACCTGGAAGGCGGATTCGGTGCCCGGCCAGCGGCAGCGAAGATCGTAATGCGCGGCCTGTTCAAAGCCTAAACGGCCATAAAACGCGGGATCGCCCAGCGTGACAACGGCCGCGTAACCGAACTCATTCAGTGAATCCAGCCCTTCATAGACCAGCTGGCGCGCCAGACCCTGCCCACGATAGCGTTCATCCACCGCCAGCGGTGCCATTCCTACCCACTGGAGCTCTTCGCCCTGAACGCTGACCGGACTGAAGGCCACATAGCCCACCACCTGACCTTCGTCATCGGTGGCAACCAGCCCCAGCGTAATCAGGCCGTCTTCGCGGAGATCGTGGACCAGTTGGGCTTCGGCATCGCTCTCAAAAGAACGTCGCAGCAACGCATCAATCCCCGGCGCATCAATCCCAATTTCGACTCGAATCAGCATGGCTCACCTACTGAAGTGTGTTTACTGTCCGGCGGGGTTGTCAGCCCGGCCTCAACGAAATCTGCCATTTGCATTAACATCACGCGCAGCGCTTTCGGCATCTGCTCCAGCTCAATGGCATCCATTAAATTTTTCACATACAGGCCCAGCTCCGTATCGCCTTCAATCACCAGACGGCGCTGGAAGAAGAGCGTATCCGGATCCTGCTTACGCGCGGCAATCATCAGCAGATCGCTGGCGTTGGCGCTGAAGCTCACGTCCGCGTCAGCGGATTCGCGTACGATCAGCTGGTCATTCTCAACCGAGGTAAACCAGCGCAGCCCGATGTCACGCACGTCGATGCTTAACCAGCGTCCTTCCAGGAACTCCAGCTCGCCATCCTGCAACGCCTGACGGAACTGCCAGCTCAGGACCTGCTCCAGCACCTGACGTTTAAGCGCGAACGGCGCCAGTTTTACCGGCACGCTCAGCATTGATGGACCAAATTGTACGAGACGTGAACGCAGTTTATCCAGCACGAGCTTTACTCCCTGATAGCTATAGTCCCGCTATTTTGCCATATCCGGCACATAACATAGCGGCGTAAATCAACAAACCGTCGTCCGGTGACGCTCATTATTGGTGCCATCAATACGCCATTAGCTGCCTTAAATCAAAAATTGTCGCGTATGGGTTAATTAAAATCCCAGCTCGTTAACATTTTTGCGATCGACTACATCAGGATAAATTATGGAGCTGCTCTGCCCAGCCGGAAACCTTCCGGCGCTTAAGGCGGCCATCGAAAATGGGGCCGATGCGGTCTATATCGGGCTGAAAGATGATACTAACGCCCGCCATTTTGCTGGCCTCAACTTTACGGAGAAAAAGCTTCAGGAAGCCGTTAACTTCGTTCACCAGCACCGCCGCAAACTGCACATCGCCATTAATACCTTTGCCCATCCTGACGGCTACGCCCGCTGGCAGCGCGCGGTGGATATGGCCGCACAGCTGGGTGCCGATGCGCTGATTCTGGCCGACCTCGCCATGCTTGAGTATGCGGCAGAACGCTACCCCCATATTGAGCGCCACGTCTCTGTTCAGGCATCTGCCACCAACGAAGAGGCCGTACGTTTTTATCACCGAAACTTTGACGTAGCCCGCGTGGTGCTGCCACGCGTACTCTCTATTCATCAGGTTAAGCAACTCGCGCGCGTCACGCCAGTGCCGCTGGAAGTTTTTGCCTTTGGCAGCCTGTGCATCATGGCTGAAGGCCGTTGCTATCTCTCCTCCTATTTAACCGGTGAATCACCCAATACCGTCGGGGCCTGCTCCCCTGCCCGCTTTGTTCGCTGGCAGCAAACGCCGCAGGGGCTGGAGTCTCGTCTGAATGAGGTGCTAATCGACCGCTATCAGGACGGCGAAAACGCCGGTTATCCAACCCTCTGTAAAGGGCGCTATCTGGTCGACGGCCAGCGTTACCACGCGCTGGAAGAGCCCACCAGCCTCAACACGCTGGCGCTGCTGCCGGAACTGCTGGCGGCCAATATTGCCTCGGTGAAAATCGAAGGTCGCCAGCGCAGCCCGGCCTACGTGAGCCAGGTTGCGAAAGTCTGGCGTCAGGCCATCGATCGCTGCATGGCGGACCCGCAGCACTACGCCCCGCAGCCGGCATGGATGGAGACGCTGGGGTCGATGTCTGAAGGCACGCAAACAACGCTGGGCGCGTATCACCGTAAATGGCAGTGAGAAAATCATGAAATATTCATTAGGGCCCGTACTCTACTACTGGCCAAAAGAGACGCTGGAAGACTTTTATCAACAGGCCGCCAGCAGCAGCGCCGATGTGATTTACCTCGGCGAAGCGGTGTGCAGCAAGCGCCGGGCCACCAAAGTGGGCGACTGGCTGGAGATGGCGAAAACCCTCGCCGGAAGCGGCAAACAGGTTGTGCTTTCGACGCTCGCCCTGGTACAGGCCGCTTCTGAACTGGGCGAGCTAAAGCGCTACGTGGAGAACGGCGAGTTCCTGCTGGAAGCGAGCGATCTCGGCGTGGTGAACATGTGCGCCGAACGCAGGCTGCCGTTTGTCGCGGGTCATGCGCTGAACTGCTATAACGCAGTGACCCTGCGCCTGTTGCTGAAACAGGGAATGACGCGCTGGTGCATGCCGGTTGAGCTCTCCCGCGACTGGCTGGCAAACCTGCTCACGCAGTGCGAAGAGCTGGGCATTCGCAACAAGTTTGAAGTGGAAGTGCTGAGCTACGGGCATCTGCCGCTGGCCTATTCCGCCCGCTGCTTTACCGCGCGCTCGGAAGACCGTCCGAAAGACGAGTGCGAAACCTGCTGCATTAAGTACCCGAACGGGCGCAGCATGCTGTCGCAGGAGAATCAGCAGGTGTTTGTCCTGAACGGCATTCAGACCATGAGCGGCTATGTCTATAACCTGGGCAACGAGCTGACGTCGATGGATGGGCTGGTAGATATGGTGCGCCTGTCGCCGCTCGATAACGGCGTGTTCGCGATGCTGGACGCCTTCCGCGCCAATGAAAACGGTGCCGCGCCGCTGGCGCTGCAGGCTAATAGCGACTGCAACGGCTACTGGCGACGTCTCGCCGGGCTGGAGCTGCAGGCCTAAAAAAGGCTCACTTTGTTAACAACGGTTATCATTTTTTAATGCACTATTAATGATTGACCGTCGACAAAGTGAGCTGTTATGACTGACAAAACCCTTCCGTTTTCGGTGCTGGATCTGGCGCCGATCCCTCAAGGCTCCTCGGCACGAGAAGCCTTTTCGCACTCGCTCGATCTCGCTCGTCTGGCCGAAAAACGTGGCTATCACCGTTACTGGCTGGCCGAGCACCACAACATGGTCGGCATCGCCAGTGCGGCAACCTCGGTTCTGATTGGCTATCTGGCGGCAAATACGACCACCCTGCACCTGGGGTCCGGCGGCGTGATGCTGCCTAACCACGCCCCGCTGGTGATTGCCGAGCAGTTTGGCACGCTGAATACGCTCTATCCGGGCCGTATAGATTTAGGGCTTGGCCGTGCGCCGGGGAGTGACCAGCCTACCATGCGCGCCCTGCGCCGCCATATGAGCGGCGATATCGACAACTTCCCGCGCGACGTGGCGGAACTGGTGGACTGGTTCGATGCGCGAGACCCGAACCCGCACGTGCGCCCGGTACCCGGTTATGGTGAGAAGATCCCGGTCTGGCTGTTAGGCTCAAGTCTGTATAGCGCGCAGCTTGCCGCACAGCTGGGGCTGCCGTTTGCGTTTGCCTCGCACTTCGCGCCGGATATGCTGCATCAGGCGCTGCATCTCTACCGCACCCATTTCAAACCGTCTGAGCGTCTGGAGAAACCGTACGCGATGGTGTGTATCAACATCATTGCCGCCGACAGCAATCGCGACGCAGAATTCCTGTTTACCTCTATGCAGCAGGCGTTTGTGAAGCTGCGTCGTGGTGAGACGGGCCAGCTTCCGCCGCCAGTGGAAAATATGCATCAGCTCTGGTCAGCCTCCGAGCAGTATGGTGTTCAACAGGCGCTGAGCATGTCACTGGTGGGTGATAAAGCGAAGGTGCGTCACGGGCTGGAAGCGGTGCTGCGTGAGACGCAGGCCGATGAGATTATGGTTAACGGCCAGATCTTCGATCACCAGGCGCGTTTGCACTCCTTTGAGCTGGCGATGCAGGTGAAAGAGGAGTTGGTGGGGTAGCCCTTTTGCCCGGTGGCGCTTCGCTTACCGGGCCTACGGGATCGCGTAGGCCGGATAAGGCGTAGCCGCCATCCGGCACAAAAACTTACTGATACACAGGCAACAGGTTAAAACTCGACAGCACGTGAACCAGCGCGTTACCCACACCAAATACCAGAATCAGTACAATCATCGGTTTGCCGCCCCAGACGCGGAATTTAGGGCTGCCGAAGCGTTGACGTGATTTTCGGGCCAGCAGCGCCGGCACAATTGCCGCCCAGATGGTCGCCGCCAGACCGGCATAGCCGATGGCGTACAGGAAGCCGTTCGGCCACAGCAGGCCACCCGCGACTGGAGGCAGGAAGGTCAGCAGCGCAGTTTTGAAGCGTCCCATCGCGGAGTCATCGAAGCCAAACAGATCTGCCAGGTAGTCAAACAGGCCCAGCGTCACGCCGAGGAACGAGCTTGCCACCGCAAAGTTGGAGAACACCACCAGCAGCAGATCCAGACTGCGGCTGTTCAGAACGCCACTCAGCGCCTGCACCAGCACATCAATGTTACCGCCCTTCTGTGCAATGCCAATAAATTCCGGACGCGGGATGTTGCCCATGGTTCCCAGCAGCCAGATGACATACAGCCCCAGCGCCAGCAGCGTACCGTAGACCAGACATTTCACGATAGTGCGCGGATCTTTGCCGTAGTACTTCATCAGGCTCGGCACATTACCGTGGTAGCCAAACGAAGCCAGACAGAACGGCAGCGTCATCAGCAAATACGGCGTATACGAGGTGTTCACTTCGGCGACATTAAACAGCGTTGCCGGCGTGACGTGCCCCAGCAGGCTGCCGAACGTCAGGAAGAAGGTGATCACCTTTGCGCCCAGTACAATGGCCGTCATCCGGCTCACCGCTTTGGTACTCATCCAGACGATAAACGCCACGCCCAGTGCAAAGCACAATCCTGCCAGACGCGCCGGAACGTTCAGCGACATCTCCGAGAAGGTATGATGCAGAATCGAGCCGCTCGCCGAAATGTAGGCGTAGGTCAGGATGTACAGGACAAACGCGATGGAGAGTCCATTGACCAGGTTCCATCCTTTGCCTAACAGATCTTTGGTGATGGTGTCGAAGCTCGCGCCAATGCGGTAGTTCAGGTTGGCTTCGAGGATCATCAACCCGGAATGAAGCATACAGAACCAGGTAAAGACCAGTGCGGCCAGCGACCAGAAGAACCACGCACCGGACATGACCACGGGCAGGGAAAACATCCCGGCACCTATAATGGTTCCGCCGATGATCACCACGCCGCCAAGCAGCGAAGGTGACGTTTGGGTGGTGGTTAGTGTCGCCATACAGCCTTTTCTCCAGTCAATCATGCGGTTCTGCATTTTAATGTGACGCACTGTACCAGTACAAGAGTACAAAGGGAATAAAAAAAGCCCCGATAGCGTCTATCGGGGCTGTATATTTTACTTTACGTCAGAAGTGCAAGGCTTACGCGTCACCGAAACGACGACGGCTGGTGCCTTCTTCACGACGTGGGCCACGGTTTTCGCGACGCTCGCCGGAGAAACGACGACCTTCACCACCGCGACCTTCGCTGCGACCACCTTCACGACGCTCGCCACCGAAACCGCGACCACCGCCACGACGTTCGCCGCCACGGTCAGGACGTGGCTGTGCATCGCCCAGCAGCTGCATGTTCATCGGCTTGTTCAGGATGCGAGTACGCGTAAAGTGCTGCAGTACTTCACCCGGCATGCCTTTTGGCAGCTCAATGGTAGAGTGGGATGCGAACAGCTTGATGTTACCGATATAACGGCTGCTGATGTCGCCTTCGTTGGCGATCGCGCCAACGATGTGACGCACTTCAACGCCATCATCACGGCCCACTTCAATGCGGTACAGCTCCATATCACCCGCATCGCGACGTTCACGACGTGGACGGTCTTCACCACCACGCTCTGGACGGTCGCCACGTGGGCCACGATCGTTACGGTCGCCACGACGTTCGAAACGATCGTCACGGTCACGGAATTCACGCTTAGGACGCATCGGCGCATCTGGCGGCACGATCAGGCTACGTTCGCCCTGCGCCATTTTCAGCAGTGCTGCAGCCAGGGTTTCCATGTCCAGCTCTTCGCCTTCAGCAACAGGCTGGATCTGGGACAGCAGCGCACGGTACTGATCCAGATCGCTGCTTTCCAGCTGCTGCTGGACTTTCGCGGCGAACTTTTCCAGACGGCGTTTGCCCAGCAGCTCTGCGTTTGGCAGATCGGCTTCTGGGATGGTCAGCTTCATGGTGCGTTCGATATTACGCAGCAGACGACGCTCGCGGTTCTCAACGAACAGCAGCGCACGGCCCGCACGACCCGCACGACCGGTACGACCGATACGGTGAACGTAAGACTCGGAATCCATCGGGATGTCGTAGTTAACCACCAGGCTGATACGCTCAACGTCCAGGCCACGTGCTGCCACGTCAGTTGCAATCAGGATATCCAGACGACCGTCTTTCAGACGCTCCAGCGTCTGCTCACGCAGGGCCTGGTTCATGTCGCCGTTCAGCGCTGCGCTGTTGTAGCCGCTACGCTCCAGGGCTTCAGCCACTTCCAGGGTCGCGTTTTTGGTACGAACGAAGATGATTGCCGCATCAAAATCTTCCGCTTCCAGGAAGCGAACCAGCGCTTCGTTTTTACGCATGCCGTACACAGACCAGTAGCTCTGGCTGATGTCCGGGCGAGTCGTCACGCTGGACTGAATACGCACTTCCTGCGGCTCTTTCATGAAGCGGCGGGTAATGCGACGGATAGCTTCAGGCATGGTGGCAGAGAACAGCGCGGTCTGATGACCGTCCGGGATCTGCGCCATGATAGTTTCGACGTCTTCGATGAAGCCCATACGCAGCATTTCATCGGCTTCGTCCAGTACCAGACCGCTCAGTTTAGAGAGATCCAGCGTACCGCGCTTCAGGTGATCCAGCAGACGGCCCGGCGTACCGACAACAATCTGTGGGCCCTGGCGCAGGGCGCGTAACTGCACGTCATAACGCTGGCCGCCGTACAGGGCTACCACGTTTACGCCGCGCATATGTTTAGAGAATTCCGTCATGGCTTCAGCAACCTGAACAGCCAGTTCACGGGTTGGAGCCAGGACGAGGATCTGCGGTGCACGCAGGTCCGGATCAATGTTGTTCAGCAGCGGCAGCGAGAACGCTGCAGTTTTACCGCTACCAGTCTGGGCCATGCCCAGCACGTCACGACCAGAAAGCAGGTGTGGGATACACTCAGCCTGGATCGGAGATGGTTTTTCGTAACCCAGATCGTTAAGGGCTTCAAGGATAGGAGCCTTCAGGCCCAGATCTGCAAAAGTGGTTTCGAATTCAGCCATGTAGTACGAGTGCCTCAATGTCAATGGCGGCCAGTCTACTTAGCTCATCGTGAAAATGATTAGCAATTTTCATTGAAAAGTGTGAACCGGCTCAAAGTAGGTGTATTGACGAACAACAACGCCCTCACCAGTTAAGGTGATGGCAATCAAAAGATTACGGGCTGATGTTTATGTCGTCAGCTATTGCTGGTCCGATTCTGCCAGGTCGTCTTGCTCCTGGCCCAAGAGCGATAATTCCAACAATGCATAACGGTGCTCAACGAAGTTGTGTACGTTGTTAGCAACCGCTAATTTGAACAGTGCCGTAGCGCTGTCCTTATCCCCCAGACTTAGGTAGTACTTACCTAAATAGAAGTTGGTTTCACTGAGATGCTCAGCGGGCGAGGTGTTATCCGTTGCGTCCGCCTTGAGGCGTTCCATCAGCGTTGCTTCGCTAATGTTGCCCAGGTAGAACTCGACAATGTTCCATCCCCACTGTTCCTTGTCCGATTTATCGAAGCGCTGTTTCAGTGCCTCTTTTGCCTGCTTCTCATCGAGCTTCTGCTCAACGATGTAAAGCCACAGGCTACGGAAAGGATCATTAGGATCGTCTTGATAAAACGCCAGCAGATCATCTTGCGCTAACTTATCACGACCGCCGTAATACAATGCGATACCGCGATTCAAGTGCGCGTAGTTGTAAGTTGGATCAAGCTCAAGTACAGAATCAAACGCTTCATAGGCAGCATCAAAATTGCCTGCCTGCGTTAAATAAATGCCTAAGTAATTGAATACTTCAGGCATATCAGGTCGGATAGCCAGCGCTTGTGAAAAATCATTCCGCGCTAATGCCCTCAGACCAAGACTATCATACAACACTCCGCGCTCATATAAAAGCTGTGCGCGTTCGTCATCGGTTAAAGCCCGACTGGCAAGTATTTGTTCCATGCGTGCCAGAATCACTTCCTGCTGCAAAGTCGGTTGCAATGGCACTGCGAGGACTTCGCTCTTACCCCAGGCAGAGTTGCTGCATCCTGCCAGCGTTAAAGCTGTCGCAACGAAACACCAGCGCAAAAAAGGCTTCATTTCCCACTCCCGAAGACAACTATTGGATGAACGTCCTGTCCCCCGGCGGCTTAACAAGGCGTCCTGCCTGATACCAGGCCCTCCGCGAAGCGGAGGGCAAATCGCAACTTACTCGCCTTGCTGTTCTGCAGCCTGTGCTTCAGGCGCAGCAGCTGGCTGAGACTGCTCAGTTGCTTCTTTAATGCTCAGACGGATACGGCCCTGGCGATCAACTTCCAGAACTTTAACCGGTACTTCCTGACCCATCTGCAGGTAATCGGTCACTTTCTCAACGCGCTTGTCAGCGATCTGAGAGATGTGAACCAGACCTTCTTTACCGCCACCGATGGCAACAAATGCGCCAAAGTCAACGATACGGGTCACTTTACCACTGTAGATACGGCCCACTTCGATTTCTGCGGTGATCTCTTCGATACGACGGATCGCGAATTTCGCTTTCTCGCCGTCGGTTGCTGCAATTTTCACAGTACCGTCATCTTCGATTTCGATCGTGGTGCCTGTCTCTTCGGTCAGCGCACGGATAACGGAACCGCCCTTACCGATAACATCTTTGATCTTGTCTGGATTGATCTTGATGGTGTGAATGCGCGGAGCGAATTCAGAGATATCACCACGCGGCGCGTTAATCGCCTGTTCCATCACGCTCAGGATGTGCAGACGTGCACCTTTAGCCTGGTTCAGAGCAACCTGCATGATCTCTTTGGTGATACCTTCAATTTTGATATCCATCTGCAGCGCAGAGATACCGTCGCGGGAACCCGCCACTTTGAAGTCCATATCGCCCAGGTGGTCTTCGTCGCCCAGAATGTCAGACAGAACAACATAGTTGTCGCCTTCTTTCACCAGACCCATTGCGATACCCGCAACGGCGGCTTTGATTGGCACGCCTGCATCCATCAGCGCCAGAGAGGCACCACATACGGAAGCCATAGAAGAAGAACCGTTGGATTCGGTGATTTCAGAAACCACACGGACGGTGTACGGGAATTTGTCCGCATCTGGCATCACAGCCAGCACGCCGCGCTTCGCCAGACGACCGTGACCAATTTCACGACGCTTCGGCGAGCCAACCATACCGGTTTCACCAACGGAGTACGGAGGGAAGTTATAGTGGAACAGGAAGCTGTCAGTGCGCTCGCCCATCAGTTCGTCGATGATCTGTGCGTCACGTGCAGTACCCAGCGTCGCAGTTACCAGCGCCTGCGTTTCACCACGGGTGAACAGCGCAGAACCGTGAGTACGTGGCAGCACGCCAGTACGCACATCCAGACCACGGATCATGTCTTTTTCACGGCCATCGATGCGTGGCTCACCTGCCAGCACGCGGCTACGCACCACGTTTTTCTCGATGGCATGCAGAATTTCGCTCAGCTCGTTAGCATCCAGCGTTTCGTCTTCAGCAACCAGCGTGGCGATGGTTTCGTCTTTGATCACGTCAACCTGAGCATAACGCTCCTGTTTGTCAGTGATACGGTAAGCATCGCTCAGGCGAGATTCTGCCAGTGCAGCAACGCGTGCGTTCAGCGCGTCGTTTGCTGCTTCAGGCTGCCAGTCCCAACGTGGCTTACCGGCTTCTTTCACCAGTTCGTTGATGTTCTGGATAACAACCTGCTGCTGATCGTGGCCGAAGACCACAGCGCCCAGCATCTG
This sequence comes from Enterobacter sp. K16B, assembly GCF_020216105.1. NCBI lineage: Bacteria > Pseudomonadati > Pseudomonadota > Gammaproteobacteria > Enterobacterales > Enterobacteriaceae > Enterobacter > Enterobacter sp. K16B. The sequence goes on along the minus strand of NZ_JAIWJZ010000095.1, from coordinate 7,674 downwards.
GTCTTCGCTCAGCAGTTCAGCTTCGGATTCAACCATCAGCACAGCGGCTTCAGTACCGGCAACCACCAGGTCCAGCTTGCTCTCTTTCAGCTCTTCCTGAGTCGGGTTCAGTACGTACTGGTCGTTGATGTAACCCACGCGCGCCGCACCGATTGGGCCATTGAATGGAATACCAGACAGTGACAGGGCAGCAGATGCACCGATCATCGCAACGATGTCCGGGTTAACCTGTGGGTTAACGGACACAACGGTCGCGATAACCTGAACTTCGTTAACGAAGCCTTCCGGGAACAGCGGACGAACCGGGCGGTCAATCAGACGCGCGATCAGGGTTTCGCCTTCGCTTGGACGGCCTTCACGACGGAAGAAGCCACCCGGGATTTTACCGGCAGCGTAAGTACGCTCCTGGTAGTTAACGGTCAGTGGGAAGAAGTCCTGACCTGGTTTAGCTTTTTTCTGACCCACAACGGTAACGAATACCGCGGTGTCATCCATGCTTACCATAACGGCAGCAGTAGCCTGACGAGCCATCATACCGGTTTCCAGCGTGACGGTATGTTGACCATACTGGAATTTACGAACGATCGGATTCAGCAAAATTCTGTCCTTTCTTAAATGTTTGACAGCACACCACCGGTGTGCTGTCGATTTGACCCGACCTTCTTCGCATCCTCGCGACTAATGACAACCAACACCCCCATGGGTGAAGCCTCTCATTAGCCGCGCGAACCTCTGCAATGAAGATCATTTATAGCAACAATACAATAGTTTCCAGTGAATTGCTGCCGTCTGGTTGAAAAAAGGGGCCATCAGGCCCCCTTTTCTGAAACTCGCAAGACTTAGCGACGCAGACCCAGACGCTCGATCAGCGCGGTGTAGCGTGCAACATCTTTACGTTTCAGGTAGTCGAGCAGTTTACGACGCTGAGAAACCATACGCAGCAGACCACGACGGCTGTGGTGATCTTTTTTGTGCTCTGCAAAGTGACCCTGCAGGTGGTTAATCTGTGCAGTCAGCAGTGCAACCTGAACTTCGGTAGAACCGCTGTCGTTAGTACCACGACCAAACTCAGAAACGATTTTAGCTTTAGCTTCAACGCTTAGAGACATTTTCAAACTCCAAAGTATAAAGAATGTAAGGGTGCCGATCTCTAATTCAGCGACCCCATGTACGCCTCGCGGATTGTTAAACAATTCACCAGGCGTTAAGCGGCGATATTCTACTCGTCTCCCCTGCTTATCGCAAGGTGAGCCGTTATCGCCGTCACGCGTCGACCGGATATTCGACGACCAGACGACGCGGCGCAACGCGCCCTTCGCCATCCATTTCGCCCATTCCGATGAACTTACCGTCGTCACCTTCAGTCACGCGAACCAGCCCTTCCTGCGGCGCTTGCGCCGTACGAACCGGGTTGCCGTTCTTAAAGTAAACGGACGATGTTAAAGGAAGATTAACCACCGGGAAATCCGCTGCCGGGCTATCCATCGGCATCAGCAGAGGATCGAGCAAATCGGCCGGCGCTATCCCCTGCGCGTGTGCCTGTTCAACCAGCGCGTGCAGCTGTTCCAGGGTCACCATCCGCTCAACCGGGTATTTACTGACCGCCAGGCGACGCAGGTAGATCACATGCGCGCCACACCCCAGCTTCTCGCCCAGGTCATCGATGATGGTACGAATATAGGTGCCTTTCGAACAGTGTACTTCCAGTTCCAGCTCATCACCTTCGTGGCGAATAAAGAGCAGCTCATACACGGTGATCGGACGGGCTTCACGCGGGACGTCGATGCCCTGGCGCGCATATTCGTAGAGTTTTTTTCCCTGATATTTCAGCGCTGAATACATCGATGGCACCTGCATCGTGTCCCCGCGGAAGCTCTCCAGGGCAGCATCAAGCTGTTCCGCACTGAACGTCACCGGGCGCTCTTCGACCACCTGGCCATCGGCATCGGAGGTATCCGTGCGCTGGCCCAGTTTAGCGATAACGCGGTAACGTTTATCGGAGTCGAGCAGGTACTGGGAAAACTTTGTCGCCTCTCCCAGGCAGACCGGCAGCATGCCGGTTGCCAGCGGATCGAGCGCGCCAGTGTGGCCCGCACGGTTGGCGTTGTAAATGCGCTTCACTTTTTGCAGCACGTCGTTGCTGGAAGCGCCCTGGGGTTTATCCAGCAGCAGCACACCATGCACGTCGCGACCACGACGACGAGGACGACTCATCAGTCCTCCTTGCTGTCGTCCGCCGGGTTAACACGACGCTCGTCGTCATGTTTCACCACGCTGGTCACCAGGTTGGACATACGCATCCCTTCAACCAGCGAGTTGTCGTAGAAGAAGGTCAGTTCTGGAACGATACGCAGACGCATTGCTTTGCCGAGCAGAGAGCGGATGAAACCTGACGCTTCCTGCAGCGCTTTAATGCCGTTTTTCACTGCCGCTTCGTCCTGGTCGTTCAGGAAAGTGACAAACACCTTGGCATAGGCCAGGTCGCGGGACATTTCTACACCCGACACGGTGGTCATCATGCCGACGCGGGGGTCTTTAATTTCACGTTGCAGAATGAGGGCGATCTCTTTCTGCATTTCCTGCGCGACGCGCTGTGGGCGACCAAACTCTTTCGCCATAATAAATTCTCCAGACAAAAAAGGGGCATTCAAGCCCCTTTTGAAATAGTTGCCGGGTGGCGCTTCGCTTACCCGGCCTACAATCAGCAATCTTAACGAAGATTAAGCGATGGTACGCTGGATTTCGATGATCTCGAACACTTCGATCATATCGCCTACGCGAACGTCGTTGTAGTTCTTCACGCCGATACCACATTCCATGCCGTTACGGACTTCGTTAACGTCATCTTTGAAGCGGCGCAGGGATTCCAGCTCGCCTTCATAGATAACCACGTTATCGCGCAGAACGCGAATTGGGTTGTGACGTTTGATGGTCCCTTCGGTAACCATACAGCCCGCGATTGCACCGAATTTCGGTGATTTGAAGACGTCACGTACTTCAGCCAGACCGATGATCTGCTGTTTCAGCTCAGGCGACAGCATACCGCTCATCGCTGCTTTCACTTCGTCGATCAGGTTATAGATGACGGAGTAGTAACGCAGATCCAGGCTTTCTGCTTCGATCACGCGGCGAGCAGAAGCATCAGCACGCACGTTGAAGCCAACCAGGATGGCGTTGGATGCAGCAGCCAGGGTAGCGTCGGTTTCAGTGATACCACCGACACCAGAACCGATGATCTTCACTTTCACTTCGTCAGTCGACAGTTTCAGTAAGGAGTCGGAGATCGCTTCCACAGAGCCCTGAACGTCAGCTTTCAGTACGACGTTCACTTCGTGAACTTCGCCTTCAGCCATGTTCGCGAACATGTTCTCGAGTTTAGATTTCTGCTGACGAGCCAGTTTAACTTCACGGAATTTGCCCTGACGATACAGTGCAACTTCACGCGCTTTCTTCTCGTCACGCACAACGGTCACTTCGTCACCCGCAGCCGGCACACCGGACAGGCCAAGGATTTCCACTGGAATGGACGGACCGGCTTCCAGCACTTCCTGACCCAGTTCGTTACGCATCGCACGCACGCGACCGTATTCGAAACCACACAGAACGATATCGCCTTTATGCAGGGTACCTTCACGAACCAGAACGGTAGCAACCGGGCCACGGCCTTTGTCCAGGAAGGATTCGATAACCGCACCGCTCGCCATACCGTTACGGATGGCTTTCAGCTCCAGAACTTCAGCCTGCAGCAGGATCGCATCCAGCAGATCGTCGATACCGGTACCCGCTTTCGCAGACACGTGTACGAACTGGCTTTCGCCGCCCCACTCTTCCGGCAGGATGCCGTACTGGGACAGTTCGTTTTTAACACGATCCGGATCCGCTTCTGGTTTATCGATCTTGTTGACTGCAACCACAACCGGCACACCCGCCGCTTTCGCGTGCTGGATAGCTTCGATGGTCTGTGGCATCACGCCGTCGTCTGCAGCAACAACCAGAACAACGATATCCGTCGCCTGCGCACCACGAGCACGCATTGAGGTAAACGCGGCGTGGCCTGGGGTATCCAGGAAGGTGATCATGCCGTTGTCAGTTTCTACGTGGTATGCACCGATGTGCTGGGTAATACCACCCGCTTCACCGGAGGCCACTTTCGTCGAACGAATGTAGTCGAGCAGAGAGGTTTTACCGTGGTCAACGTGACCCATGATGGTCACAACCGGTGCGCGCGGTTCTGCCGCAGCCCCCGTATCACGGTCGCTCATTACTGCTTCTTCCAGTTCGTTTTCACGACGCAGGATAACTTTGTGGCCCATCTCTTCAGCAACCAGCTGTGCGGTTTCCTGGTCGATCACCTGGTTGATGGTCGCCATAGCGCCCAGTTTCATCATCGCTTTGATGACCTGAGAACCTTTTACCGCCATTTTGTTTGCCAGTTCGCCAACGGTGATGGTTTCGCCGATCACAACGTCACGGTTAACCGCCTGAGCTGGCTTCTGGAAGCCCTGCTGCAGAGAAGAACCTTTACGCTGTTTACCACCTTTACCGCCACGCACGGCTGCACGCGCTTCTTCACGGTCAGCTTTAGACTCAGCGTGTTTGTTGCCTTTCTTCGCCGGACGCGCCGCTTTCGCATTGCGACCACGGCCACGACCACCTTCTACTTCACGGTCGTTGTCATCTTCAGCCTGACGCGCATGCTGAGAAGTGGTCACGTGATAGTCGCTGGTATCTTCAGACTGCTCAGCGGTATCAACACCGTTCTTCTCGTTTTCTTCTGCCATACGGCGCGCTTCTTCAGCCACACGACGTGCTTCTTCTTCCAGCTTGCGGCGGGCTTCTTCTTCCGCTTTACGCTTCAGCTCGGCAGCTTCATTTTCACGGCGGGCTTTTTCAGCCTGGGCGGTTTTGGTCATTTCGTCTGTCTGTTGATTGCTCACTTTGTCTTTTTCCGCAGCGTCACGCTTCACTTTATCACTTGCGTCGCGTTTCGCTTTTTCTGCGGCCTCACGTTCAGCTTTTAATTCTGCCTCACGTTTGGCGGTTGCTTCCGCTTCACGCTGAGCTTGTTCTTCCGCTTCACGCTGTGCCTGCTCTTCCGCGGCAAGACGTTCTGCCTCTTGCGGATCACGTTTTACAAAGGTGCGCGTCTTGCGGACTTCAATTTGTACCGATTTACTTTTGCCACCGGTACCAGGGATATTCAACGTGCTACGCGTTTTGCGCTGCAGCGTCAGCTTGTCAGGCGTAGAGCCGTGTTCACGGTTCAGGTGCGTTAACAAGGTTTGTTTTTCTTGCGCGGTCACCGAGTCATCAGCGGACTTCGGGATCCCTGCATCAGCAAATTGCTGTACCAGGCGGTCCACGGAGGTCTGAATCTCGGCAGCCAGCGATTTTACAGTTACATCAGTCATGCTGTTCCTTCCTGCTACAGTTTATTACGCTTCGTCGCCGAACCAGCAAATATTACGTGCGGCCATGATGAGCTCGCCGGCTTTCTCGTCGGTTAAACCTTCGATATCAGCCAGGTCATCAACGCCTTGCTCGGCGAGATCTTCCAGCGTACAAACACCACGGGCAGCCAGCTTGAACGCAATCGCACGATCAAGACCTTCCAGATTCAGCAGGTCATCAGCCGGCTTTTTATCGCCAAGGCTTTCTTCCTGAGCCAGTGCCAGGGTGGTCAGTGCGTTTTTAGCGCGTTCACGCAGGGCTTCAACGGTTGGTTCATCCAGACCGTCGATTTCCAGCAGCTCTTTCATTGGCACATAGGCCAGTTCTTCCAGCGTAGAGAAACCTTCTTCAACCAGAACAGTGGCGAAATCTTCGTCAATATCCAGGTATTTAGTGAAGGTATCGATCGCCGCATGGGCTTCAGCCTGATGCTTAGCCTGCAGGTCATCAACGGTCATCACGTTGAGTTCCCAGCCGCTCAGCTGTGACGCCAGACGTACGTTCTGACCGTTACGGCCGATTGCCTGCGCCAGGTTGCCCGCTTCAACAGCGATATCCATAGTGTGTTTGTCTTCGTCAACAACGATAGACGCCACATCAGCTGGAGCCATTGCGTTGATCACGAACTGCGCCGGGTTGTCATCCCACAGAACGATATCAATACGTTCGCCGCCCAGCTCAGTAGAGACTGCCTGGACACGCGCACCACGCATACCGACGCAAGCACCGACCGGGTCGATACGCTTGTCGTTGGTTTTCACCGCAATTTTCGCGCGGGAGCCCGGATCGCGAGCCGCCGCTTTAATTTCGATAACTTCTTCACCGATTTCCGGTACTTCGATACGGAACAGTTCAACCAGCATTTCTGGTTTAGAACGGGTCACGAACAGTTGCGCACCGCGCGCTTCTGGACGGACAGCGTACAGAACACCACGGATACGGTCGCCTGGACGGAAGTTTTCACGCGGCAGCATATCTTCACGCAGGATCACGGCTTCAGCGTTACCCGGCAACCCTTCGGATTTGATCTCCAGGGAGATGTTGTCGCGGTTCACTTTTTTCACCACGCCGGTGATGATTTCGCCTTCCTGATCGCGGAACTGATCGACAACCAGCGCGCGCTCGGCTTCGCGCACTTTCTGCACAATAACCTGCTTGGCGGTCTGGGTGGTGATACGGTCGAAGGTCACAGATTCGATCTGATCTTCAACGTAGTCACCCACGTTCAGACTCTCGTCTTCAAAACGTGCTGCTTCCAGCGTGATCTCTTTGGTCGGCTGGGTCACTTCTTCAACGATTACCCAACGACGGAATGTATCGAAGTCACCGCTTTTACGATCGATTTCTACGCGAACATCGATCTCTTGCTCGTATTTTTTCTTGGTTGCTGTAGCCAGTGCACTTTCCAGCGCTTCGAAAATCTTCTCACGCGGCAGTGATTTCTCGTTGGAGACGGCTTCAACAACAGCCAAAATTTCTTTGTTCATCGCGGGCTTTTCACCTCAATCCAGACTGTTAAAAGTGGGGAACCAGGTTCGCCTTCTGGATATTACTCAGCGCGAACACTTCATCTTTGCCTTCGACTGTCACCGTGATCATCTCACCATCAACGGCTTTGATAATTCCCTGCCATTTACGGCGGTTCTGTACGGCCATACGCAGAACGAGAGCCACTTCTTCACCGGTAAAGCGCACATAGTGCTCGGCCGTGAACATCGGGCGATCGAGGCCAGGTGAGGAAACTTCCAGGTTGTACGCAACGGTAATCGGATCTTCAACATCAAGAACCGCACTCACCTGGTGGCTGACATCAGCACAATCATCAACATTGATGCCATCTTCACTATCAATATAGATGCGCAGCGTCGATGTACGGCCGCGAACGAATTCGATGCCGACCAGTTCGTAGCCCAGTGCTTCGACCGGTGCAGTAATCATCTCTGTTAATTTTTGCTCTAATGTGGACAAGCCCACCCCCAAGACATAAAAAAAGGGCGTAAAGCCCAGTTATTCTGTAGTCAGATAACAAAAAACCCCGATAAATCGGGGCTTTAGATAACTGAACCCTATAGCCACAACTGTGGCCTGGAGCACTCTCCGAAAGAAATTTTTCAAATCCAGCTACGAAGGCTCTAAGTCTTCACAGTATATTTGAAAAAGAACTTTATGGGAAAGTGGTTGCGGGGGCCGGATTTGAACCGACGACCTTCGGGTTATGAGCCC
>NZ_JAIWJZ010000094.1:0-28446 GCF_020216105.1 Enterobacter sp. K16B | reverse complement strand
TCATGACGGCTCCAGTGGCCGTCATGAGCGAGAAGCAGCTGTCACATCCATCAATTCAGTAAGCGAATCAAACGTCGGACGCAGTGAAATACCCAGCTCGATTATCCTGGAGTAAATCGAACCGTTTGAATAGTGATCCTGCCCAGCAACGGTGGACACAGCCTTACGCGAGGCTTTGTTCCTCAAATTGCACCGGACTTAGCCCGTAGTTGGGTACACAGGGGACAAATACATGGTGCTGAATGTCTTCTGATGTACGATTGACGTATATCGTCAAAACCCTTACCGTTGTGGTAATAGCCTGTCCATTTTGAGTCGTAATATAACCGCAGCAGCCCATCATCCAGGTGAAATTCTCGCCTAACGGCTTGAGGCTGTTGATGTGTTACCGACTGAGCTAGCGCGCCAACTTGATGCCCCAGCCCATAGGATCACTAAGATTATCAGCGGCAAACGCGAGATTACTAGTAACTCAGCACTACGGCTTGCTCATTGGTTCAGTGATTCTCCGCAGTTCTGGATGCACTTGTAGGCACAGTACGATTTGGAGCTTGTCGAAGCTGAGTTAGGAATAGCTATTAGATCGCTCCCTCCTGGCCCAATTGTTTAAGGTTACAAGATTAATAAACATATGAAGCCTGAACAGGGAAGCTTAATGATGGAGGGGAACAAATCCTTTGCTTACATTAATGAGTGTATTTGGAGGGGAAGTAGCGCATGACTGATACATCCTCAGACATCGTATTCCACTATCCACCGGAGCTGTTCCACCTCTTGGTGGATGTTGTGCCGTTGCTCAACCGCTCTAAACAAGATGTGCTGGTGTTTTTCCGCGGCGCAGGAGTACCTGACAGCATAACTTCTGATATTGCCTTTCACTTGAGGACTGCACCAAAGAATATCAACAAGTACCAGATGGTTCGCACGGTGCTTGAACGCCTCAACGCGAAGGGGGAACACACTCTCCGTGAACGGCGAGAGGTTCTGCGGCGTGTGGTGGACTTTGCGAACTTCGATTCGTGCTGGCCCGCTGACCAACTCAAGGCCAAGGGCCTTGTCGCCAGTATCCGCGAAGTCGTCAACCAAAAAGACGCTTTCACGCGCATGAACAATGCCCGAGAAGAAGAACGGCAAGCCCGACGCGCTGAATTACAGAGGATCGCAGCAGAAAAACGCGATCGCACTGAGAGAATCGAGTGTGCCAAACAGGGTTTATATACATTGTTTGGCACTACTGCGACGGCGCAGGAACGCGGAAAATTGCTGGAGACGGCTCTCAACAACCTTTTTCAAGCCTACGGTGTTCTCATTCGTAAATCCTTCCATTTAGTTGGTGAGGCGGGTGAAGGGATCGTCGAGCAGATTGATGGGATCATTGAACTCGGTGGGGTTCTGTATTTCGTTGAAATGAAGTGGTATCGCAATCCGGTGGGTAAGCCTGAGATTTCAGAGCATCTTGTGAGGCTCATGTCGCGTGCCGAGGTTCGAGGCATCTTCATTTCTGCCAGTGACTACACAGAACCTGCTATTCATACGGTACGTGAATTTCTTCAGCACAAAGTTCTAGTCCTCTCGACGCTTCAGGAGATCATCCGTCTGCTTGAGCGACAAGACGACCTTTCGGAATTCTTCACAAAGAAAGTCCAGGCTGCGCAGATACACAAAAATCCGTACTTCTGCCCACACGATAGCCAAGGAAAAGGTGCGTTATGACGGCGAGTTGGATGGACATCAATAAGCCGCAGAGCCCAGCGACCGTTGTTACGGCCGCTCAGGTGGCGAACGGCCCCATTATGCCGCCGCAGCAAAGGCTACTGACTTACTCACCAGACGAGTGGGAGGGATTCGTCGAGGAATGGGCTTATTACTGTCTCAAGGCGAAGTACAAACACGTCCAGCGTTTCTCTGGGGCTGGCGATATGGGTATCGATGTCGCCGGGTTCGTTGGCGATGAACGCCTTCAGGGGGTGTGGGACAACTTCCAATGTAAGCACTACGGCAATGCCATCAGGCCTAGCGATGTTTGGGTTGAGTTTGGCAAGATCATCTGGTACTCGTACAAAGGTGAATACACGGCACCTCGTCGCTACTACTTTGTTTCGCCACGAGGCGCTGGTACGTCACTTAGCCGCCTATTTTCGAACGCCACAAAGTTGCGTGAGGAATTGTATGCAAACTGGGATAAGCATGTGAAAGATGCGATCACTAGCACACAAGAAGTGTCGCTCGACGTGAAGCTCCGTGCCTATATAGACTCATTCGATTTTACCATCTTCGACGCCAAGACTGCACTTCAGCTTATTGACGCTCACAGAGCCACGCCGGTTCACACAGCGCGCTTTGGTGGTGGACTGCCAACGCGGCCTGCATCCGAAAAGCCGCCCCAAGAAGTTGCCGCCACTGAGAGCCGCTATGTGACCCAGTTGTTCGGCGCATACAGCGAGCACACAGGAACAATAGTGACTGACCCTTCGGCCTTGTCCGTGCCGAAACTCAAGGATCATTTCCGCCGCCAGCGCGAGGCGTTCTACGAGGCTGAGTCGCTGCGGGTCTTCGCACGTGATAGTGTCCCGCCAGGCACATTCGAATCTTTGTTGGATGACATCCATGATGGCGTTATTGACACACATGACGGGAACCATGCCGACGGCTACGAAAAGGTCTGCGCTGTCACCAAGGCCGCCCGCGACATGCAGATTACAGCAAACGCCCTCATAATTTGTACGAACCCCAAGGATAGAGACGGAATCTGCCACCAACTTGTGAATGAGGAGCGTCTTCGGTGGACACGATCATGAGCCAAGTACATAAAACAATTACCTTCAATAGCCCACTTGAGGCTGGTATCCGTGCAGTCTCGATTCTAGGTGCAGCCTACCCGCAAGCCTATGATCTCCAGCGGCTTGTGGCCCTTGACTACCTTCTTGTTCATACAGGTGATATTAACGGACCAGACAATTTGCACCCACCGACACCAATGCCCTCTGCTGAATTGCTCGTGCGCCGCAAATTGGTTGAGCAATCACTGTTTCTGATGATGACCCGCGACCTCGTGGAGCGCGAAGTCACATCTGAGGGAATCAAGTACGGTGCAGGCGAAAATGCTGCAACGTTCCTGTCATTAGTATCTTCCAACTATTTGCTTTCCCTGAAGGAACGTGCTGTATGGCTTGTCGAAACCACTGGTGATCTGACGGATGAACAGTTCAAAAGCATGATGCGCCGTTTCTTCGATAAATGGGTCGAACAGTTCCATGGGACTGAGCAGAGCTTGGGAGGTGAGCTATGACGGCAGTAACTCCCGGCTTACGCTTACGCTTTCTCGGTTTTTTTGGGCCAGAAAAGCCACCCGCAACAGTGACCTTCGGTGCTGGCCTCAATGTTATTTACGGCGCATCGAACACTGGAAAATCTTTCATTGTCGAAGCCATCGACTTCATGTTCGGTGGAAAGCCCCCCCTGCGCGACATCCCTGAGCGTGTTGGCTACGACCTTGTTCTCTTGGGGCTTGAAACCCTTGATGGGGAGTTATTTACTCTCTGGCGCAGTATAGATGGTGGTGGTTTTCGGCTCTACGAAGACTTGCACCAGACGCCACCAACTACTGAAATTCCGTATACGCAGCTTGACGAAAAACACAGCGATAAGAACAGTACGAACCTTTCATCATTCTTGCTGGATCTATGTGGCCTTAGTGGCAAGCGTGTGCGCAAAAACTCCCGGAACGAAACCATTAGCTTGAGCTTTCGCAACATTGCGCGTTTGATGATCGTCGATGAGACGGAGATCACACAACAAAGTTCTCCACTCATCGATGGTAACCCCACCGCCAACACGCCGAACTTGGCTACATTCAAGTTACTTCTAACTGGTGCAGACGACTCCGCATTGGTCGCCACCACTAATAAGAGTGGGCCGGAAGAATTATCGCGCGAGGCACAATTGCGTCTTCTCGCCCAGCTTCTTGACGACTATCGAGAGCGACTCAAGGAGTTGACAAAGAGTCCGGAGGAACTGGAGGAGCAACTTGAGAAGATTGATTTCTCACTTCGTCAACAGGCGGTCCAGGTTAACACCACTGAAGATGAGTTTCAGAAGGCTGCTGGGAAGCGGCGAGAATTGCGCAAGAAACTGGAAGCAAGCCGAGAGGGACGAGCAGAGGTAAGTACGATGCTTGAGCGATTCAGGCTGCTCGACAGACACTACTTGTCCGATATTGAAAGGCTACGTGCTATTGAAGAAGGTGGGACGCTGTTTAGCCTACTAAGTGCCGAGCATTGTCCTCTTTGTGGAGCCGACCCCGATCACCATCGCGCTGATGCTGGGTGTAATGGAGATACTGATGCTGTCGTTCAGGCTGCACGAATGGAGATTGCCAAGATCGAAGTTTTACGCGCAGAACTTGTAGCTACCGTCCAAAGCCTTGAGCGCGAAGGTGCCAGCTTTGATCGCAGAATACCTACTGTTGTTCAAGAGCTGGAGTCAATCTCAGAGTCAGTTGAAGAATTGCTCGCACCCAAGCTCTCGACCCTTCGCAAGTCCTATTCAGACTTTGCCGACAAGCGGGCCCAGGTGCGCGAAGCGCTGGCACTATACGCCACTGTGCAAGACATGGAACGCCGTCGCGCTGCTCTTGAAAAGGGTACTGAAGACGAGAAGGCTGGGGTGGCTGCTAACGCAGATCTATCAACCTCTGTATCCCATAGTTTTGCTAAGACTGTTGAAGGCATACTGACTGGTTGGCACTTCCCTGAGGCTGGGGATGTGTACTTCGATTCCAAGACACGGGACCTTGTCATTGCTGGAAAACCGCGTAGTGCTTTTGGTAAGGGCCTTCGTGCGATTACGCATGCAGCTTTCACCCTCGGGCTGCTTGCTTTCTGCCGTGCGCGTCACACACCACACACGGGATTCGTTGTGCTCGATTCTCCCTTGCTAGCATATAGAGAGCCAGATGGAACGGAATATGATTTAACCGGTACTGACCTTCAAGATCAGTTCTACGCGTATCTTGAGGCACTGCCTAGGGACACACAAGTCATCGTTATTGAGAACACCGACCCGCCTGATGCAATCATGAAGCGTGAGCAATCTCTTATGTTTGGCAAGAACCCGCACCATGGCCGGTACGGTCTTTTCCCATTTATAGCGGATCCTGAGCAATAAATGGACTGAGTCCATGACCGTGGACATGTCCTATCCTCACGACTAGGCCAGTTCGAAGTCCTCCGGCCTGATGCCACCAAGATGGCTGTGGCGTCAGGCCCGATTGTAGAACATTTCAACGTTATCAAAGATATTCGAGTCATTTAAATATTATTACCATGGGTGCTCACCATGCTAGATAGCTGATACTTACAACCCCTGTATCATGGTCGGTAACGAAGATTTCCTATAGTGACAACGACCGACCTGCTTTCTGTCCATCTCTGAAATCGGCCGATGAATCAGTTCCCAGCCTGTATCATTCTGTGTAACAACCACCGGTGTATGGCAGGAGCCACAGACCAGGGGTCTTGCATGCAGGAAAGTGAGTTCATCAACAGCCACCCACTCTCCGTCGGCAGTAATCACATGCTCTGTTGCTCTGAATTTGATAACTATCTTCACCGCTCTCCAGGTACAGAAGGGAATGAGTTACGGCCACCAGGGAGATCAACAGGGCAGGTATCGCCCCTGACGGTTCGGCAGAGCCTACCAGCTCTGCCGTTTTACTAAATCGGGCTAAAATCCCGACCTGTCGGGACGCCTGTAAGGTATATGAGCAGACGAGTAATGTTGGAGGATACCAGAGCCTCGTCAGCAGACCTGTGTTCAGCTTCTTACTGATCCGGATGTCCGCTTTTGGCACAGAGCAGACAACCTACCTGAGTTGAAGGTCCGCTATGAGCGACAAGCAGACGTTCGTATTTGAGTCGCCATAAAACTTGCTCAAAATCTCGTGTTTCAATTAACTGGGAACAGATCAGTGAGGCTTTTTATGGTTCATATCTCCGCACACTGCTTCGTTTCAAGGTCCATAAGCCGTGTAGAAATCTGCCACCCGGGCGACCTCTTGCAAGAGTCGCTTTGCTTAATTTCAGCACTCACTTCGCTCCGGCTGCGGCCTTGCCGTTACCGCTTTGCGTTCTGCTCTAGCCCCGAGTGTTAGTTCTGCTGTTGGGAAGCGAGATTACTCAATCACTGGGTTAACAAAAATGACTTTAATGTTTTCATTAAAACTGCTATTAAAATTTATCAAGAATAAGGAATAAGAAATTTCTGTAATTATTATAATTATGTCTGAGTTTCACAGGATATCGTCGTTAGATGATAAGTGGATTAACTAATTGATTTAGAAGTTTAATTAATCTGTGTAGGGAGGCGCATGAAGCTTGAAGCAATACGTTTATCTGGTTTTCAGTCTTTTGGGTATGAAGCAACAGAACTCAGCCTTGAAGATATAACATATATCATTGGCCCTAATGGTTCAGGTAAAACCGCAGTTCTTCAGGCTTTGTGTCGACTTTTTGCATTCGACCCCGCGTTAAGGCGGATCCAGCGTTCAGATTTCCACGTGCCCTGTGATGAGGAGGACGTTCCGCTTGAGCGCCAGTTGTGGATAGAGGCTGATTTTCTGTTTCCCGAACTGGAAGATGACGAGGACAACAGTACCGTAGCACCCCACTTCAGCCATATGCGACTGGACGAGCCAGATGGGGTTCCGCGCGTGCGTTTTCGCCTAACGGCAACTATGGGGATAGATGGCGACATTGAAGAAGCTCTGGTATATGTTTTGGAAGTTGATGAAGATGAATCACCTCTAAATACCGCTCAGGTTCCACGCTCCGAACGTAATCATATCCATGTACACTATCTGCCTGCCAGACGTGATCCCGCTGACCATATTGCGTACGGTGCGAATGCATTACTCGGGCGTTTACTTCGCGCTGTTCGTTGGGACGATGAGCGTGAAACGATTAAAAGCCTGACCGACCAAATAAGCGTCAGCCTTGCGGCCAATCCCTCGGTGAATGCTTTTAGTGAGATTTTAAAGACAACTTGGGCAAAACTGCATAGGGGTAAATTTTTTGCTGATCCTAAAATTACTTTTGTCGCGTCAGAAATTGAACCGCTGTTAAGGCATCTGTCTGTTTCATTTACCCCAAGTCACGATGGCTCATTTGTAGATTTTTCAAGGCTGAGCGATGGCCAAAAATCCATGCTTTACCTTTCACTTGTGTTATCGTCTCAGGCTATTGGCAAGGCCGTGCTTGCAGAAGAAGATATATCATTTGATCCCGAAAAATTACGTCCTCCGGTCTTCACACTGGTAGCCCTTGAAGAGCCAGAAAACAGCCTTTCCCCACATTATCTGGGACGCATTGTTAACTCCCTGAATGCCATGGTTGGAAACCTAGATGCGCAAGCTCTCATTGCGACGCATGCGCCCACAATGCTGCGCCGGGTAGCACCTGAGTTAATACGTTATCTTCGACTGAATGAGTCACGAGAGACGCAGGTCACTTGTATTAAATTGCCTGATGAAACTGATGAGGCACATAAGTTTGTTAGGGAAGCAGTCCAGGCGTTTCCGGAAATCTATTTTTCACGGCTGGTGGTGCTTGGCGAAGGTGACAGCGAAGAGATTGTGCTGCCACGCTTGCTTCAGGCCAAGGGTGCGCCCGTTGACGAGTCAGCGATCACTGTAGCACCTTTAGGGGGGCGGCATGTAAACCATTTCTGGCGTCTGCTTGCAGCATTAAAGATCCCCTGTTTTACACTGCTTGATCTTGACGTTGCCCGCTATGCGGCAGGGTGGGGAAGAATTAAGTACGTAAACGATCAATTTGCGATACATCAACCAGGGAAAAAACTTCCAGAAGATTACGGAATTCCAAAATGGGATTCTGAAAAATACAAAATTCGGGGCTATGAACATTATCTCGACATGCTTGAAGAGCGCAGCGTATTTTTCTCCTACCCGATGGATTTAGACTTTGCAATGTTACTTGCGTACCCAGAAGCCTATAACGTTGAGGAGGAGAAGCCCGACGATGCAACTATAAAAGCTGTTCTTGGAAAAAGTCATTACGATTCATCCCAGTACAGGGATGATGAATTAGCGCTTTTTAATACCTATCACCAACGTTTCAAGCTCGGCAGTAAACCCGCAGCTCACATTGAGGCGTTAACTCAGCTAAATGATGCTGATCTACTTAAAAACATGCCAGATTCACTGGACAGGCTGGCTGATGCGGTTATTGCCAAACTCACGGAACTGCCAGAATGATTACAGTCGAAGAATGGCAGCCCGCAGATGGATTGATGCTGGAACCTAATGCGAAACGTGCAGCGAAAGCGCGTAAACGTTGCTTGGCACTGACTGCTGGACCGGGGGCGGGTAAGACGGAAATGCTTGCACAGCGTGCTGACTTCCTTTTGCGAACAGGAACGTGTCGATACCCCAAAAGGATTCTGGCGATCTCATTTAAGGTTGATGCCAGCAGAAATCTGGCAGAACGCGTTGAACGCAGGTGTGGAAGATATCTGGCTTCTCGCTTTGACAGTTTTACCTTCCACGCATTTGCCAAACGCATCATAGATCGATTTAGGCCGGTACTTACGGGAGAATATGCCTTAGATGCTGGTTACACCATTGTAGACAAGAAAAGCGGGACGTCTCGTCACGAAATAGCATTCGGCGATCTGGTTCCTTATGCAATTAAAATATTGCAAAAGTCAAAAATAGCCCGAAATGCAATCCGGCAAACTTATAGTGACATTTTCCTTGATGAATTTCAGGACTGCACAAATTTACAATATGACTTGGTAAAAATTGCTTTTAAGGGAACAAAAATTCGACTGACTGCAGTCGGTGACACAAAACAGAAAATTATGGCTTGGGCAGGTGCTCTGGACGGCATTTTCCAGTCCTTCACAAAGGACTTTAATGCGGTGCCGCTCAACATGTATCGCAATTTCCGCTCAAAACCAACTTTGCTGCGTGTTCAGAACGAAATTATTCGTAAGTTAGATCCTGACTCTGTAATGCCTGATGCTCAGCTGGAAGGGGACGAAGGGGAGGTTTTTGCTTGCAAATTTGAAGACAGTCAAACTGAAGCTATCTATCTGGCTGACCTAATTTATGAATGGATTAACACAGAGAAAGTACCTCCAGCTGAAATTGCAGTCCTGATCTCTAAACAACCAGATTTATATGCTGATCACCTCTTCAGAGAGTTAGAGCAACGCGGAATTCCCTACCGCAATGAGCAGCAAATGCAGGACATTACTGTCGAACCAGTGGCTAGGTTAATCGTTGATTACCTATCATGCCTGTATGGACATCGGGAACCTAAAGCCTGGATTCGTCTGATGAATCAGCTGGTTCCCTTTGCTGATGAAGAAATTCAAACCAACGTACGAAAAGATCTTGATCACCTGATTAAAAAGCATCGTAAGGGGGTGTCTGAAGCAAAAAAAACGGACAATCCCTTTTCGGAATGGTGGACATTTAGTCGCGCTTTCTTGAAGCATATAGGTTTACAGATGCTTGTTGCCTTATCGCCTGAATATGAGTCCCATGATCGTCTTAAACAGGTTGTGCGCGATGTTGAAGCACGTATTAAAGATTTACTGAAAATCGAATCTGATTTACCCCTCGCATTAAAACGATTTAGTGATGATCAAGCTGTACGCATTTTGACCATTCACAAAAGCAAAGGATTAGAGTTTGATTCGGTTGTAATCATGGCTATAGAAAATGAGATTTTTTTTGGTGATGAAGAAGAGAATCGCTGTGCGTTTTTTGTCGGTGTTTCGCGAGCAAAGAGACGCCTTATTTTAACGCATACTAACAAGCGTGATGAACCTGCTAATGCCAGATATTGGAAAGTTTTTAGGACTGCTCAAGTAGAGTATTTGGATTATGTACTTCCGTTTGTGAGGTAACGGCCAGTCCCAAAATTACTTATAATTCCACTTTTATTTTCACATGGTTTAGGGCTAAACAGCATTAATTGTTACAATTGGTTATTCTAACATCGCTCAATAATAGATATGGAGTGCCATTTTCAACGTCCGCTCCTGGCACGAAGCGGACGTGTTAACGAAGCTGAAGGTCCGCTGGGAGCGAGGAGCGGAAGTTGCGTACTATCTTTTATGGCATAGTAGTGTAGGCATCCCGCTGAATATGGCATATTCATGTGTAGGAAACATTTGAAAGGAGATAGAGCCAATGTTTCGTGTAGATATAATAAATAAGACACTAATCAAACTGAAACCAACAAACTTCTCGGAACTTGGGCTGAAGGAACGTTTCGATATTCAGGAATGGATCGAAAAAAGCCCGACTATTTTAGGTGAGGAACTACTTGTCATTGGCAAAGAGGTCATCCTTGCCTCTGGTAAGCGCCTTGATTTGCTTTGCGTAAATAAATCGGCAGCACTTGTTGTGGTTGAGTTGAAACGGGATGATTCTGGTTCGTCCGTTGAATGGCAGGCAATAAAGTATGCATCGTATTGCTCAAGTCTCTTGCCTGGTGAGATTTTTAAGCTATACGCGTCCTATTTAAACAAGACTGAATTTGATGCGACTAAAAAAATTGAGGAATTTATTGATGCTGACATTGAGTTACTTAATGCGAAACAGCATATTATTTTGGCCTCAAAAGAGTTTAACTCTGAAGTTATCTCCGCAGTATTATGGTTGCGAGAATATGGCATAGATATTCAATGCACTCGGATCGCTCCATTTATCGATTCTGATGGTGAGCTATTTATCAAGCCGGAAACAATTATTCCGTTGCCGGAGGCTAAAGATTATATTGAACGAAAAGAAGTTAAGCAAAGAACAATTGCTTCTAATCAAGATGAATGGACTGGTAGTTGGTTCGTGAATGTGGGCGAATGCGAGTATCGAACTTGGGACGATAACAGACAATTTGGCTTTATTGGTGCAGGTCAAGGGAAGGTGTATTCATCTGCACTTAATCGTCTTGCAGTTGGTGACAAAATTTATGCTTACATGAAGGGATGCGGTTACGTCGGCTTTGGGGAAGTGACCAAACCAGCAGTTATGATTCGCGATTTCATGACTGATTCGAATGTTCCTCTACTCTCCGCAGGATTGAAAGCGGAACACCCAAACGCAAACTCTGACAATGAAGAGCTTTCCGAATGGGTTGTTGGTGTTCGTTGGATCAAGTCTCTTCCGAGAGAACAGGCGAAAACATTTTCTGGCATCTTCGCGAACCAAAATATCGTCTGTAAATTGCGGCATGAGCAGACATTAAAATTTGTGCAATCTGAATTCGGTCAGTAAGCACTGATTTCAGCGAGTTCGCTGTTGGCATTAAGCGAACGAGTTGGCTGAACTGAAGATCCGCTGTGAGCGATCTGCGGTCATTCATTTCCAGAGCCCTAATAGCAAACAACTTTGCCAATTTGTGGATCACGCCTGTTCTGCAAAACAATTTTAATTGATGAATTAAAGTAACCGTAGTGTTTAGCCAGGCTCATCGCATATCGTTTTTATGTCGTCAAAACTTAAGGTTGATTTGCACCTCAACCATAAGGACGAAGTATGTCAGTTAAAAAACGTATAGCCATTACCGGTGCTTCAGGAAAAATTGGCAGGGTAACTGTAGAGCGGCTCGAGAAAGCGGGTTATGACCTGTTCCTCATAGATAAAAAAGATCCGCTAACTGTTGCCCATCCTGCGATGATTGCAGATCTAGAGGATTTTGGTGCAACAATCGACGCGCTTTCCTCCGTAGGAGAAGACGTTTACTCACGACCCGAGCAGGCAGCCTTTGATGCCGTTGTTCACCTCGCCAGTATTCCGCATCCTCGTATGATCCCGGATTCTGACGAATTCAGAAATAATATGCTTTCTACGTTCAACGTTTTTGAAGCATCACGACGTCTGGGAATTAAAAATATTGTCTGGTCATCAAGCGAGGTTCCTACCGGCGTTCCTTACGATCAATGGAATGCCCCATATGTTCCTGTTGATGAAAACTACCCGGCCCGGGGGCTCAGCATTTATGCGCTGACTAAAGTGCTGGGTGAAGAAATGGCCCGTCAGTTCTGTCTTAACAACGCTGATATGCGGATTACCTGTCTGCGGCTTTCTAACGTTATGGCACCGGAGGAATATGCACAGTTCGAAAGCTGGCAGGATGACCCGACCGTCAGGCTATGGAACATGTGGGCCTATGTTGACGTACGGGACGTTGCCCACGCTATTGAGAAAGCACTCGAATATGAGGTCAGAGGTAAAGATGAGTTCTTTATTACCAGCGACATCACCTGCATGCGAACCCCTACACAGGAACTCCTCGATCGCTACTATCCCGATGTTGAACAACGTAAAAAATTTGTGGGTAATGAATCCGTGCTGAGCAGTGAAAAGGCAATGCGAGTCCTGGGTTACCGCCCGGCATACCGCTGGACCGACAGCGTCTGATGGTTACTTCCTTTCTTTGCTACCGGCCTGTAGAAGGTCGGTCAGTCCGCTCAACTGGAGAATCGTATGAATGAGAAAAAACTGGCACTCATAACTGGTGCGAGTAACGGTATCGGCCTGGCGCTTGCTGAAGAGTTTGCGGCTAACGGATACGATCTTGCCATCGTGGCGAGGGATGAAAAAAAACTATCGGTTGCCCGGGAACATCTGCAAAAACACTTTTCAGTTAACGTCCACGCCTTCAGTGCTGACCTGAGTGAATATGACCAGATAACTGACCTGCAGGCCAGAATGGATACGGCCGGTTTAAACCTCAGTGCGCTGGTCATCAACGCTGGCCAGGGCCTCGGCGGCGCCTTTAATGGTGGTACCGATCTTGATAAAGAGCTCAGGCTAATACGGCTTAACGTTGATGCTGTGGTCCATCTTTCTAAAATATTTATTCCCCGGCTCGTTGAAAAGGGCAATGGACACGTTCTTATCACCTCCTCGCTCTCCGGCTCGGCGCCAATACCTTTCGAAGCGGTTTACGGGGCGTCGAAGGCTTTCGTCAATTCCTTCTTTTACGCCATACGTAACGAGCTGATGGGAAGCGGTTTATCGATGACGCTTCTGATGCCCGGGGCAACGGAAACCAATTTCTTCAAAAATGCAGGACAGGCAGACACGACAGTAGGATCCATGAAAAAGGATGATCCAAAAGAAGTGGCAAAACGTGCTTGGTATGCCCTGATGACAGGACATGAATTTGTCTACGGCAGTGAATATGCCGAGTATGAAGGCGAGGTGATGAACAGAATGATGAGTGAGTCACACAAGGCTCAGCGTCACCGCATCATTTCTGAACCCGATTCTGCCATGAAAAAGTAAATCAGCACGGCGCAGGGCATCAGCCCAGCGCCTCCTTCAGCAGGGTAAATACAACACCAAAAGCATGGTTGCTGACGGCCTCGTCGTAATACGTTTTGCCCGGAACATCGGCCCTGGGGTAGGTATAAGAATGAACCGCGCCGGCATAGCTCGTCAGCTGAAAATCACATCCGCAGGATGCCATTTCGCCGGCGAAAGCTTGTATCTGCTCTGTTGTTACAAAAGGATCGCTGGCCCCGTTTAATACAGCGATCTTGCCCATGATATTCCCTTTCTCCGCGGGGATACGCGTATCAAGCGTACCGTGAAAACATGCCGTGAGAGCCAGAGGCGCTCCGCTGCGCGCCAGTTCGAGAACGCAATGCCCGCCATAACAGAACCCTACTGCAGCGAGCTTTTCCGCATTTACGAACCGGAGCTCAGCCAGTCGAGCCAGCGCTGCGTTGAGTATGAGCCGCTCGGCCGGCGAGTCCTTAATAGAATGCATACACTTAGCTGCCTCCTCTGCCGAGTCGGGCAGATGGCCGTACATATCGGCAACGAGCACAACGTAGCCTTTTTTTGCAATGGTGCGCGCATGTTCAATGCTTGATGCTGCGGTACCCATCATATTCGGGGCGAGAAGAATACCGGGAAGCGTTGCATTCCTGGAATTGCGAATTAGTACACCCCTAAAGGTTTTTTCCACTGCCCGGTAGTGAATAAATTCTTCAGTAAGCGGCATCGCTCTGGCCTCAGTAAGTTTCTGCTATCCCGGCAACCCGCCACTGTGCAGGCTGCCGGCGACATATCAGCTATTCATCCAGCGTTCAAAAGCCGCCTTCCATTCAGGGTGCCAGCGCGACAGAGCCGGGCGGTTGTCCAGCATATCCTGGGCGGCCCACATGATGCGCCGGGCATCCATTTCGCTGGTAACGGCGTTATCAGGGCAGATGATATAGAAATCCCCGCGCTCAAAGCGCGGGAGGAAATAATCGATAACCTGCGCGGCGGTCCACGCTTCATCGGGCTTGTTACCGCTGCGTTCATCCATGCCGGGATCGTTCATGTCGGTCCAGGTATAGCCCGGCACCAGAAGATGAGCGGTGAGCCGGGTACCGGTTTCCTTAAGAAGCTGATGAGACAGCTGTTCTGTCAGCACCTTTACGGCTGCCTTGGAGGCGTTATAGGCTGCAAACCCGGGCGGGGTCGTAATACCCTCCTTCGAGCCCAGGTTAACAATCGCACCCTTCTCATCCATTTTTAACATTTCAGGCAGAAAAATATGCTGTGTGGCAACCATGGACAGCAGGTTTACCTCCATCTGCTGTCGCCAGAGAGTGGGGGAATCACAGGCGCCAGCGGCTATTTTTACGCCGGCATTATTAAACAGCAGATTTACTTTTCCCCAGACACTGTAAACGGTGTCCCTGAGCTGTTTCTGATCTTCATCACGGGTGATGTCGCCAGTGATCAGAAGCGTTTCAGCCTCCAGTTCGCCGGCCAGCTGTTCGAGCGCCTGACTATTGCGGTCAAAAAGACACAGCTTCATGCCCTTTTGTGCCAGCTCCCTTGCCGCCGCGGCGCCAATACCTTTCGCCGCACCGGTTATTACGGCAACGTTACCTGCACTGATGACTTTATCGTTCATGATTACTCCCGTCAGTAATGCGTACCGATATGAACATAAGAAGAAGCGCTAACAGGGAAAAAGTCGCCCCTACCCATCCCGTAGAGATCCAGCTTCCACCCGAAGCAATAACGAAACCGCCTGCAGCTGCGCCAAGCGCATTGGAAATATTAAACGCGCTGTGGGTCAGGGAGGAGGCGAGAGTCTGTGCGTCACCGGCAATGTTCATCATATGTGCCTGAAGTGCCGGCACGAGGGAAAAACCGCACCCCAGCATAAACAGCACGATGAGAACCGGGATCTGCAGCGTTCCCGTAAGGGAAAACAGCCCCAGAAAGACGATATTCCAGACGATAATGCCAAATATCGATGGGATCAGCGCAATGTCTGCCAGCCTGCCCCCGATAATGTTGCCGGCAACCATGCCGGCTCCCCAGAGCACCAGGATCCACGGCACGGATGAGGCTGAAAAACCGGCAGCTTCCGTCAGCGCCGGGGTAATAAAGCTGTATACGGCGAACATGCCGGCAAAGCTGACTGAAGCGACGGCAAACGTCATCAGTATCCGGGGACTCTTCAGTGCGCCAAGCTCCTTCAGGGGGGAAGCGGACCTGTCTGCAGCGACGGATGGAACAAAAAGCAGAACCAGTATGGCCGTCAGCACCAGACCCGTGGTTACCATCCAGAATGACATTTTCCAGCCCAGCGCCTGGCCTGCCCATGTGACAAGCGGAACGCCGGCAACGTTCGCGACGGCAAGTCCCAGCATAACGTAACCGATGTACCGGGCTTTATGCTGCGGTGATACCATTGAGGCCGCCACAAGCGCGGATACGCCGTACCAGGCACCGTGAGGCATACCGGAAATGAAGCGTGCTGCCAGCATGGCGTTATATCCCGAAGCTACCGCGCTCAGGGCATAACCTGCAAGCGCAATAATTAACAGTATCAGCAGCAGAGTTTTACGGGCCAGCCGGGCTCCAAGCACCGCGATGGCCGGGGCTCCGACCACCACGCCCGCCGCATAAGCGCTGATGTAGCCTCCTGCGGCAGGGATGGAAACGCCGGTACCCTGGGCCAGGTCCGGCAGAAGGCTCATCGGCGCAAACTCGCCCGTGCCGATGCACAATCCGCCCGCGCCCAGTGCAAGCATGGCGGGAAAAAGACCCATAGGGGGACGAATACGTTCACGCTGTTCTGAAAGCGTTTGTTCGGACATAGAGTTTAACTCCCAATCGATTCACCTGCCGGATGCAAAAAAGAAGAACCGGTGCCCTAGGGCAACGGCTCTCAGCTATGTACAGCTTTATGGGTCACGACGTCTGTAATGAACGGCAACAGGCAGTGGTATATTGAAATGAAGTAAACTATAAACGCTTAATTTTGGTTATTGATGAATGTTATCGCCAGCAACGTTGACTATTATTCAATGATTCATTGGTCATTTTCATTGTGAAGAGTGATCAACGTTATTTCGGCAGGCTTTCCCAGCCGGAAAGGAAAGCCGTTCCATATGCCGGAACCGTTGCTGACGTAAAGGTTCAGAGAGCCTTGTTTATAGAGACCGGAAACAAAACCGTTATTGGCCAGTGCGATCAGTTTGTCCAGCCCGGCGATCATACCGCCATGAGTATGTCCGGAGAGCTGAAGGCTTACTCCTCTTTCTGCAGCCAGGCCAGCATTCTCAGGCCTGTGGTCAAGAAGGATTATGGTTTCACCCGGGCGGGAAGACTTCAGAGCCTGCGCCAGGTCAGGCCCCGGTAGTCCGTATAATGGCGCAACGGCATCCGTCACGCCAGCCAGATACAGCGAGTCGCCGTCACGCTTTACACGGTATCCTGCATTATTAAGAAAATGCAGGCCCAGTTTTTCAAAGGTCTGGATCCAGTTTTCAGCGTCGAAGTAATACTCATGATTGCCCGTTACGGCAAAAACGCCGTCCCGCGCCCGTAGCTGGCCAAGCGGTTCAATGTCGGAGAAACGTGCATCAGGCCAGCCATCAATCATATCTCCGGTAACCACAACCATATCCGCATCCAGCTCGAGGGTTAGATTAACAACATCCTGTATCCAGCTTCTTGGCAGCAGTCTGCTGGCGTGTAAGTCCGTCAGCTGAACTATCCGGTAACCTTCAAAACGGGGGGGTAATCCCCTGAGCGCGACGTCTGTCTTTTTTACTTCAGGAACCGCTGTCCCATTTTTCAGGGCCAGCGTTGTCAGCATTGCCGCCAGAACAGGCAGGATAAACCAGAAAGCCGAATGCCATTTCAGCCGGTGTCCTGATACCAGCCGGTGCACAATCCCATAGATGTCACGCAATACCAGAAGAGCAGCCATGAATACGGTCATGCCGAAAAGCCAGGTGGTAAGCAGCAACAGCGGTTTTGGTATCTCCGGAGAAAACATATTTCCGGTAAATAATTTTGTAATCAGATGAAACTCAGAGGCGACAAGCATTATGCTTGCGGTGACAATTTTTGCCGAAGGTGGGGCGGATAGCGGCCTGATAAACCGGAACAGCACGTAAAGCGCTGGAAGAAGGGTCCAGATATGAAACAAGCTCAATTCTCCTGGAGGAATGATAACTCTTGTATCTGCTGTGGAATCGGGTTGCAGAGATTTGTTGAATGAATCTAAACTTACCATCCTTCTGGCACGAATCTGTGCAATGCCCTTTAACATTGCATTGAATTTTAATCAACGGTTCAACTCTATGCCCACCAGACTTTCTACCCCGCTCACCCGAAGCGATCTTGCTGAACTCAATGCATTTCTTATTACCGAGAAAAGGCGCAGCTTTACCAAAGCTGCCATAGAGCTCGGGATAACTACTTCTGCGCTGAGCCATACTATACGCAAACTCGAGACGCGCCTGGGGGTCAGATTGCTGAATAGAACAAGTCGCACGGTCTCTCCGACCGAAGCGGGCGCGAGCCTGGCACTACGTCTTGAAGCAGGATTTAAAGAAATTGGCGGCGCGCTTGAGGAAATAAACCGAATGCGCGACCGGCCCGTAGGAAAACTCAGACTTAATGTACTGAGTGACGGTGCCCGCCTTATTATGGCGCGACATCTTCCACGTTTTATCAGCAAATACCCTGAAGTGGAAATTGAAATCAGCGTTGATGACAGGATGGTCGATATCGTACAGGAGGGGTTCGACGCCGGGATCCGCTTTGGCGGTACCGTACCTGAAGATCTCGTTGCCGTCCGACTGGGCGGAGAGCTTCGGTGGGTAGCGGTAGCTTCACCACGCTATCTTTATCAACATACGCTTCCCGCCGTACCTGAGGACCTGCGCTTCAATGACTGTATTCAGCTGCGCACCGGCCAGGGGGTAATCTACAAATGGGAGTTCCGTAAGGGCGAGGATTATCGCGTAGTTGATGTCAGAGGCCAGATATGTGTGAGTGAAACTGCACTGGCAATTGAGCTGGCGCTATCCGGCGCCGGAATCGCCTACTGTCTTGAAGACAGGGTCCGCGACCACATTCGTGACGGCAGCCTGAGGATCGTGCTCCCGGAATGGGCCCCAATTGAGGACCCTATGTATATTTACTATCCCGGCCACCGGCAAGTTCCACAGGGTCTGAAAGAGCTGATTGAGGTGCTAAAAGAGGGGATTGAAACTGATAAAGAAATTTAATTCAGCGTGCTGTTCTGACGATGCCAGCTTATGAAACATCCATAAGTTACTGCTCCCCGCCCTGTCAGGCGAGGCTTCCCACTTCTTGGACTGCAACCGTCTGTTTGGTGCTGAAGCGGACGTTAAAAGGCATCTGAATCACTCAGCAAGTGATCTTTAAAGTCAGACAGGAAAAGTATTGATACAGAAGGGATTGAATTGCGATGCTAGCAGTAATGGGTGGCAATGACTATGTTGTCGGAAAACTCTTGGCAAAAGCAACAGGTGAGGCCATTTGCAATGCCGCATCTCGTAACTCAGCATAACGTTTATCGAAAGCGGCTGTCTTCGTTCTCTCTACCTGATGGACCATTATTTCCTTTAACTCCCCCTCAGGTTCTACTTCACGCCATGCAGCCACCAGCAACGAGATGATTTCCTGAATTCCATCTGATGCAGAAAAATCATATCGGGGAAGACTACAGACACCATAATTGAATAGCATCATCATCCGACATGACGAGGTACTTTCAGCCTCCCACAGCCAGCGAAGAAGAGTAGGCTGTGACGGCTTACCCGCTTCAATACGTATCTTTGAATAATCGCCAATTCTGCAATAGAATTCCGCGTGAAAACGTAGCAACAAAGCTTTACCTTGTTGTACGTTGTCGCAGGAGTGGCTATTCCCATACTGTAGGGTAAACCCCAGCGCAACCAGTCGTGGGTAATGATCCGTCGCCTGCTGCAAAACTCTACGAATAAGCATGACATTGTTATCATCAGAGTTCGTCTTTAACGCTTCACTTTCAGCGCAATTGTTCATCAGTTTCTCTTTCAATAATGGAAATAAGGGGCGTGCGCAAAAGGGGAAGTTGTCGCTGAATAAGTCGTTTTCTGCTTTTGGCGCGGGTTACTGCGGTTAGGAACATTCCACGTTCGGGCATGCCATGAAATCGGCTGATGCCATAAAGGTTTTATCATGCAGAAAATGCGATACCTGCCCGTTCGGAGCAAGAACCAGCACTACCGGACTCTTGCAGTGGAAGCAGTACAGTTTCCAGAATGAGGGAAAGCGAAAATCTTCGGCATTGACCAGATTTCCCCATTCATCGACCGCGCATTTAGTCGATTGTTGTTCCATACAGATACCTCAAAATTTTGCCTGGGCAGGGGATGCAGGCAAATCACCGCACCACTGGCCTTCTGGTAAAACTCTGCTGATGTGTTGCTGGAGACCTTCACAGGCCTGTTGAAACTTGCAGGTATCGGCAGAACTTGCCCGTTGGCAGTAGAGCAGTGAGGCTTTACTTAACTGCTCAAGGGCTCTCAAGCGCCAGCCACGCCGCTCGGCATCACTGCAACATCCAGACAAGCTATCCTGGCAGACCCTTAGTCGGGTGATGTATAAACGGTATTCCGCCACTTTTACCGCGATCGTGTTCTCTGGCTGTTTCATTTTTGATTTTCCTTGTTTGACAGGTATTAGAAATACCCGGCAGGAGAGCTGCCGGTTGTAAATGGAGTAGTGGAATTGTTGATTCACTACAGGTCGGAACGTCAGAGTTCCAGCGGCAGGTCCAGTCATGTCCGCGAGGACATTATTTGTCGCCGTACTACCGGTGTTTGTACAGGATGCAGAGCCAGTTGCGTAGCCGTAGGATCAGGGGCCAGCCTTACGTGGACGCCCTGCCGCTGAGCGTGGAGGAACGTCATTACAGCCGTACGCACACAAACCGTCCTTTTGTTCTTCCTTAGCCAGATAGCTCAGGACATGGCGAATATTCAAAATGCTGGCTGGATCGTTATACCGAACAGGAACGTCTATATTTACCGGATATTGCGGCTGGTATTGACATCTATATGCCCCTCCTTCCCAACGAGTTATTTCATTCCACAGCTTGCTCGCTTTAATGGCAAAAGGATAAGGCCTCTGTGTTTTTTGTCTGTCCAGCCAGAATACGACATGCGCATGGTATCTATGTCGTTCAGTCCATTCGACAACCCAGAAATAGCCCACCACACCTTTCTCTTTTGTCATTTTCTCCATTAATACACGCAAGTCATGTTCAAGTGTTTGGTGATTTAAGTGTGAATACCTGGCACTTTTCTTTTTGTAGAAAAAATCCATCCGTAATGCCAAAAGGCATGAGTATCTGTTTATCATTTCATCGATGTGTGCATTGAGAACTGAAGCCAGGAACCAGTCTTCATTAAAATTTCTATCTGAATTTTTGAGCATGATTATTCCACTGCTGATGATGAGAGAGGTCAGTGCAAGCACTAAGGTAGTAAAATTTTATAGGCATTCTTGCTTTTGAAAGATATTAAGCTGACATATAAAACAATTATCACTTTTAAAAGGGTATGGTGGTTACTGCAATATAGTTTACGAGGATGTTTGAACGGGTCTCGAAAAGTAAATGGTGGTAATGTTAAAATGCTTAGTGATATCTGTTAATGTACGAAGGGATGATAGTGCCTGTAATTATATTAAAAAACCTATATTAAATTACGTAACCTTCCTGTGTTAAACACCAATATTAAAGATTCTAACCTCGGGATGCTTGTATTCTTTCCAGCACCCATTTTTCCACTTCGCTTTTTAGCCAGCGTGAACTGCGACCCAGTTTAATTGGTGCAGGGAACGCATTTTCTGAAATTAATCGGTAGAACCATTTATCGGTCATGTTTGTATAGCCAGTGATGAACGTCATATCAACGAGCTGATCATTCAGTAAAGATGTGGTTGTCTGGGTGCTGGATGATATCGGATGAGTTTTGTTTGTCATGGTAATGCTCCCGCAATTTAGTGTGAGTTCGGGAGAGGGCCTGTTGCCATCGATGGAGTAACGGGCATCCTTCTCATACCATCAGCTGAGGAGTAGAAAATTACATCAGCGGGTTCTCACCAGCTAGTCGTGCTGTCAGGACACAACGTGTCCAGCTCTGTAACGTCTGATAATAAGAACAGAACTGCCGTGAGCTACGTTCGCGGAGCATGTGACAATGTAGAACATAGTGAATGCCTGCCACAAATTTCTGTATGCTGTACAAGTTTTATGAATGATCATTTTTACCTGGCAAACCGCTGAAAATCCCTTTTTAAGAGGTTTTCGTCGATTTTACTCTTACAAAAAACTTACAATTTTCGAGCTATTTTCATTCAAAATAAAAACTTGTTTACTTCATAATCGATTCATTGTAAGTACAATTTATGGTGGATTTTACTACAGGAGGTAACGGTGAGTGATAGCGATAATGAGAATTATTATCTAAAAAGGATTGGTAAACTGGGCGCTGAAGAATTAGCAAGGCAAGAAGAATCTCCTTATGAGGGAGGGAACCGCTTTACCAGTCCTGAGAGCAAATTTAGTGTCGATTCTTTGCCAGAAGACGAGTCTGCGCAGGCAGCCGAGGATTGTGATATTGAAGACAGGACAGGAGAAACGGCCTCAGGCAATCCGATATCTGAAAGCAGCAAAAACGCCACTGGGGCTGATGAAGCTATTAAGCGTTTGATGCAAAATATACAGGCTGGGGAAAAACGCAATGTTAAAAGTAAAAGTCTTCATGGTGGAGATTCTTCATGTCTACAAGACGTCGATTTAAAGTGGTTGAAGGGGGCGGTTAATTCACGTGCTATTTTTTGGTTTTGGGCGTATATACGAAAAGCCTCTGCGCGGGAGCTTTGTTTACCTGAAAACACTACGGGGTTAATTCCGGAATGGGATCGAAAAGAGGAAAACTTATACTCTTTTTTCAGACTCCCTGGTAATCCAACTAGTTCAGCTGAAAGAAGCCGGGTGATTATTACCTTCATGAATGAACTTTCTTGTTCCCTCAGTCCAGAACAAAGTAAGAAAACATTCGATTATATTCGTGGTATCTGGCTTGTTTTTAATAGTCAGGTTCAAAGCCCCAAATGGTTAAAGAAAAATGATAACGAAGCCATTGAGTGGGCGTGGTCATATTTGTCAAAGAAAAAGGATATAAAAAGAAATGTTCTGTCATGGTTCAAACCAGCAGATCTTAATGAGCGATATATTGGTGTAATGGGCGCGATTGATTGCTGGGCCATCCCGAATAAATTGGATGTGGGAAATTATAGAAAATTTCTGGATGACAAAGATGCACTTCTAAAAAATATGAGGGATTCCTTTAAGCAACGAAAAAGAAGGTCTGGAAAAAATGATTTGACAATCTCTGCCAAAGCCAGCAAGGAATTATCTGAGTTAGCAGTGGCACTTGATAAAAAAGAGATTAAAGTTATTGAAAAACTTATTCATGATGAGTATCTAAGATATAAAAGCAAGCTTTTTGATTACAAAAATCCATCCTAAATAGGTAACGATAACTCCAAAAAATATAACGCCTACATTACTCATGTGAGTCGCCGGGAGAAAAATTTCCCGGCATAGTTTTTTCACAGGAGTAAATCATGCCTCAAATCCCCGATCCGCAGGATACCAGTGATGCGGTGCGTACCTGTCTCAATCTCTTACCCCGGCAAGCTACTGAACGTATTCTGTCCCGCCTCAAGGAGGCGATTAACTATGAACCCGTTATAGGCATCATGGGCAAAAGTGGTGCGGGCAAGAGTTCATTATGCAACGCGCTTTTTCAGCAACCCGTCTGTCTGACCAGTAATTTGCTAGGCTGCACCCGGGAACCCCAGCGTCTGTTACTCACCGTTGGTGAGCGCAGCATGACACTGGTGGATTTGCCTGGGGTGGGCGAGACACCGGAATACGACGAGGAATATCTGGCGCTCTATAAGGCGTTGCTGGTAGAGCTGGATTTGATTATCTGGGTACTGCGTGCCGATGACCGTGCCAGGGCAACGGATATCACGGTATACAGGGCACTGATGGAAGCCGGTGCCGACCCTTCACGTTTCCTGTTTGTACTGACTCAGGCCGACCGCATTCCACCCCTCAGGGATGGTGAGCCCTGGCAGGCATCACCTTCTTCTGAGCAATGCCTTTCACTGGCTGCAGTCAGTGCGCAGGTTGCCGGTCAGTTGCCGTCCTCTTTCCCGGTCATGGCTGTCTCTGCACATACCGGCTATAACCTGCCCGCCCTGGTGGAGTTGATTGTGCATGCCTTGCCCGTACAGGCCAGCAGTGCCGTGTATTGCCAGCTGAAACCAGAGCATCAGACCCCGGACACTGACGCCGCTGTACGGCAGCAGTTCGGTGAGGCTGCGGGTAAGGCTTTTGACACGGTGATTAATCCTGACCACCTGCCTTCTGTCTGGACTGCTCTGTTAAGGAGTATCCGACAGAAGTTAGTGCAACTTACCACGGCATTATGGGACCGAATATTTGGCTGAAATCCGCCGCTTTACCCTCTCAATTACCACATTCAAAAAACAGTATATTGATCTGTAAAAACGATCGATAATCAAATATCGATCGTTTTTATCTATTAAAATGTCGATGTATTAGCCCCCTATTGATCGCTTTTACCTATCAAAGCAAAGGGATATTTCTTTCTCAAAAGTGTTCATGAGCACGACGGACAGGGACGTTGACTTGATGGTCCGGATACAAAGGTGCATCAGGTTCTGTGTACCGCGTCCTCCGTTGCCGCTTCTGATTCATTAATAAGGTGACATATGAAAATTCAGACCGTGATTGCACTTGTTTTGTCAGCCATTTCGGTTTCTGCTCAGGCGGGTAACTGGGCTGTGAAAAACGGCTGGTGCCAGACGCTGACCGATAATGGTCAGGTACTGGTGATGCTGAAAAACAACACCATTGGCATCTTTGGTCAGTTGCAGGGCTGCCCCAATGGCCCGCAGGAGCTGATGGGGAGTCGCATCAGTGTAAACGGCAATCTGGTACCCACATCTCAGTTGTGCAACCAGCAAACAGGATTTAAGGCTGTTGAGGTTGAAGGTGGGCAGGCACCTACAGCCGCCAGAAAGGCAATTGCTTCGATTGCAGGTCAGGAAACATCGACCCTTCAGGTCTTTGGTGCGCAACTGACATTCACCCGCGGGGACATGATGACGGTCTGCCCGAAATACGTATCTGGCCTTGCTGCCAGTGCCGGTAGTCGAGCGCCGGAGATTAACAAAGGCTCAGTCATGAAAGCGGCCAAAGAAGCGTACACGAAAGAGTATGACCGTGACACGGCTGAGGCCGCTGATTTTGGCAGCTACAAAGTGGAGGGAAATACTGTGGTTTATGAGGTCTACAATGCCGGGTATCGTACCTACGATAAGGTGGTGGTGACCGTTGGTGCTGATGGTAAGGCCACCGGTGCTAGGGTTGAATACATGGGGCAATAACGTCTTATCCGCCACGCCATTTTTAATGTTAAAGGCCATGTTCCTTCGGGAGCATGGCCTTTTCTTTTTATACCGATAAACACACAAAGGAGTGAATTATGCGACTAGCATCCCGCTTTGGTGCGGTGAACCTTGTTCGCCGTGACCGTCCCTTAACCCGTGATGAACTTGCTCACTATGTTCCCAGCGTGTTCAGTGAGGAAAAGCATGAATCGCGCAGCGAGCGCTATACCTGCATCCCGACCATCACTCTGTTGGATAACCTGCAGCGCGAAGGTTTTCAGCCGTTCTTTGCCTGCCAGACCCGTGTGCGTAACCCCGACAAGCGGGAACACACCAAACATATGCTACGTCTGCGCCGCGAAGGGCAGATTACCGGTAAACAGGTGCCGGAAATTATCCTGCTTAACAGCCATGACGGTTCTAGTTCCTACCAGATGCTGCCGGGACTGTTCCGAGCGGTCTGTCAGAACGGACTGATTTGCGGCGAGAGCTTTGGAGAGGTGCGAGTGCCCCATAAGGGCAACGTGGTGGAAAAGGTTATCGAAGGGGCTTACGAGGTGCTTGGGGTGTTTGACAGGGTGGAGGAAAAACGCGACGCCATGCAGTCACTAATGCTTCCGCCACCAGCACAACAGGCATTGGCAAAAGCTGCACTGACATATCGCTTTGGCGAGGAGCATCAGCCCGTGACGGAATCACAGCTATTGGCCCCTCGTCGCTGGCAGGATGAGTCCGGAGATCTCTGGACAACTTATCAGCGTATTCAGGAGAACCTAATAAAAGGTGGTTTGAACGGTCACAATGCAAAAGGAGGACGCTCACATACACGTGCAATTAAAGGTATTGATGGTGATGTGAAGCTGAATCGAGCTCTGTGGGTGATGGCAGAAAATATGCTGTATCTCGCCTCATGAACGATATCTCCGTGTTTGTTTATAGCCCTGTAGCTGGTTGTTACGGGGCTATTTCTTTTAAGGAGCCGCCATGTCCGAACTGATGTTACCTTCGGTCTTCCCGATGAATGAACAACGTACCATCCGTCGTGCCCTGCGATTACTGGAGAAATATCAGCGGCAGCCCAGTGAGTCGTTCCTTGCCGCTAGTTTCGCGAAAAACTGGTTACAGCTCTATTTGGCAAAGCAGGAGCGCGAAGTCTTTGTTGTTATCTATCTCGATAATCAACATCGTCTGCTGGAGCATGAAACACTCTTCCTCGGTACGATTAACCATACCGAAATTCATCCTCGCGAAATTGTGAAATCTGCACTGCGTCATAATGCAGCTGCGGTAATCATCTCCCATAACCACCCATCTGGCATTACCGATGCCAGTAAAGCTGATAGAGCCATTACGTCCAGGATTATAGAGGCTCTGGGGCTGGTCGATGTCCGGCTACTGGATCATTTCATCATTGGTGATGGTGAAGCGTTGTCGTTTGCTGAGCATGGATGGCTATAAGAAGAGGAAGGGCTAATGAAAATCATCAGTAAGCGTCAGGCGATGGCAATTTATCGTCTGCATCCTGAATCCCGATTGTTTCAATTCTGTACCGGGAAATATTGCTGGTCCGGGAGCGTCTGCCATTACTACGGTCGTGAAGTTCCGGATATCAAGGGTGTTCTGGCTGTCTTTGCCGAGCGACGCAAGGACCGGAACGGACCGTATGTCTCTCTGCGCAGCGTCACTCTCAATTAACCTTATTAAAGGAGCTTCAGATGTCGAGTAAGACACTCACTGTGAATGATGATACAGCTGAGCCCTGGTGGGGGCTGAATCGTAATGTCATTCCTTGTTTTGGTGCACGTCTGGTCCAGGAAGGTAACCGCCTACATTACCTGTCTGACCGCGCCAGCATAACAGGTCAGTTCAATAAAGCGGATTTGCTCCATCTTGACCAGGCATTTCCTGTTCTGCTGAAGCAGGCGGAGCTCATGCTTACCAGCGGCGAACTGAATCCCCGACACCAGCATAGCGTCACCCTCTATGCAAAGGGGTTGACCTGTGAAGCTGATACGCTGGGTTCCTGTGGTCACGTCTATATCTCCATTTATCCTACTCAACGCTAATTAACTTTAGAGCTCACTTTTACGAGAACAACTCATGAATAC
Source organism: Enterobacter sp. K16B (assembly GCF_020216105.1). NCBI lineage: Bacteria > Pseudomonadati > Pseudomonadota > Gammaproteobacteria > Enterobacterales > Enterobacteriaceae > Enterobacter > Enterobacter sp. K16B. Next base: position 1,485 of record NZ_JAIWJZ010000094.1, on the reverse strand, counting down.
TTTACCTGCAATAAACCAGCGGGCTGTTCAGACATGCTTATCACCCGTGGTTGTCTGGCAAATGCTGCTTGCTCGACTACTTGAGCAGCACTATGGCCTGACCTTAAATGACACGCCGTTCAGCGATGAGGCTGTTATTAAAAGACATATCGAAGCTGGTATCACGCTTGTCGATGCCGTTAATTTTCTGGTGGAGAAGTACGAATTGATCCGTATCGATCGCAGAGGATTTAGCTCACAGGGACAAGTGCCATATTTGACCGTGACAGATATCCTTCATGCCAGGAAAGCATGCGGATTAATGAACAGTTGTTCTTATCGGGAAGTAAGTAATATTGTTCTTAGCCGATCGCGTCAGTGAGGGGGGCTTAAAGAGCTGAGAAGGTTTGCACGGTCTGTGAAGAAATTGGTGAGATTAACGACTCGATGAAAGGCTCATCGAGTCGTATGAAAACCAAGGCGGGGGCACAAAAGGGGGCATTTATAAAGATGAAACAAGAAAATATGTATGTTTATCAATGGTTGTATGTGGTGTGTTATGTTCCTATTATCGCACCATTCTAACGTCTCCCCAAGTCAACTAAAGATCGCTGAAACCTCTTATAATCTGCGCTTTACAGCCCATTTAGTATTTCTACGTCTACTAAAGTTCCCTGAAATCTACGGTCGCTGGAGGGACTTATGAGGATATTTGCTGTTCGCTATAAAGATGGTTCCCTCAAGTGAAACTAGACGCCCAGCAGGTGGATGCCGCCAAACCTAAAGAGAAGCCTACGATCTGGCTAATGGTGGAGGTCTGTATCTCCTGAATAAACCTAATGGTTGAGAATACTAACGACTCAAATATCGTGTAAGCGAACAGGCCGCAAACATTCGCAAGGCTGGATCACCGCAGCCAGGAAAAAATGCTGCTGTCGATGCACAGTGGAAAGCATCAGGAGCTGGCGGACGCCTTACTAAGGGCGCATGCTGTGTGTTCGGGACTCTATACGGAACAGCTAAAACGTCTCGGCTTCTCCCGTATCGCATCAGAGAACGGGCAGGTGATTAGCGCGGTTGCCGATCTGGTCGACGCGGTAAGGAAAGACGTCGCACAAATTACAGCTGTCCGTACCTGGTATAACAATCTCGTTTACGGGAAGAACGACGATCCATCAGAAGTTCTGCCCCGTATGACCGGACTTGATCAGTTAAGCGAACATGTCAGCGCGATGCTCAAAGGCAGCCAGCGGCAGACACATTCAGAAGAGAAGCAGGCCGCCTGAGGGCGGCTTTTTTCTGCCCGGAGGGAAACATCACGATGCTATTAAGTAAATCAGCCTACGCCAGGCATATGGGCGTCAGCCGGCAAACTGTTTATGGCAGGATAGCCCGCGGTGAAATTGTTATTTCAGGCGATAAAGTGGATGTTGACGCATCGCAGGCTAAACAAAATTCTGCTGGTGCTGGTGCTGGTGCTGGTGCTGGTGCTGGTGCTGGTGCTGG